>NZ_CALETI010000304.1 GCF_937920075.1 uncultured Agitococcus sp. | reverse complement strand
CTATCGCCATTGCTATCGCCATTGCTATCGCCATTGCTATCGCCATTGCTATCGCCATTGTTTTTAGACTGTAACTCAATAAAGTCCTCACAGTTACAAACAATGGTATTTAATTCCTGTAAGGTTTTACCTTTAGTTGAGCAAGACTCAAGTAGACTCTCTAGAGCATCATTATCATCTTGCGTACGATATTTTTTTAAAGACTTGGCAAAATCAGTCACTTTATTAAAAGCCACTTTATAAGCCTTGCCATTGGCAAGGCTTTTTAATCCAAGATTATTAAGGCGTAAAGCAATGCTTTTGTTAGTACTTGAGCGCGCGTCCTTATGGGACTCAAAGAGAATATCACTAAAAAAAGATGCGATTGCCCAGTAGTCTGTGGCGGTTGCTTTAGCAAGTCCATTTAATTCACAAGTTTGCTGCCAATAGGCTTTAATTTGTCTTTGGTTGCCATAGATAGCCACCAAGCGAGATAATTCACCAATAGTTACAAATGAGCTGGAGCTTACTTTGATTGCCAACTCGGATAATTCAGTTTGAAAGGTTTTGATATTTTGCATTTGTAATTACTCACTTTTTGATTTTTCGTTAGCCTAACGATGTTTTTCATCATTTAGGCGGACTTTGCCTGTAGTCACCATTTTAGACTTTAGGCAAAAAGAACTTAACCCAATATCAACTATTGGGTAGTAGCTAGGCTACGCAAATACTATTGCATACAGTATGCCAACTTCGTAAGTGTTTGATTTATAAGGCTTTTTTATTTTAACTGTAGGATAATGTATTACATAGTGACAAAAAGTGTTACATTGTGACACTTTTTGTGTGACAAAAAGTGTCACCCCTGACCCCACTATTACATATACGTACGCGATTAACATATGTAAAGGTATTTGTAAAGGAATTGTTTGTAACAAAATGTAATAGCAAGGGTAGGGTATAAATGTGATATAACCAGAGTCGAGGTTTGGGGCTATCCAAAAAGTCTCCATATAAAATTTCAAAATCCAAAGGTAATACAAATGCCTACAGTTAAGCCGAAGACCACAAAATAAAGGCATTTCCCTTGCCATTGCCAAAGGCATTGCCATTGCCAAAGGCATTGCCATTGCCAAAGGCATTTCCCTTGCCATTGCCATTGCCAAAGGAAATCCTTTTCCCTTTTGCTTTGCCATTCCCTATCGCAATAGTGGAAGCCCAAAAGGGTCAATAAACTCAATCCCTACCTCACCCATACCGCCACCGTCTAAGATAAGGTCAGCGTAAAGGGAACGCAGACGGTTAATGTCACCGTACTTGAACTCGGTAATAGTTCTAGTCGCTACATATCTCATTAGACTAATCTGAGCGGACATAGATAAGGAGTCACCTTTATTGAGGTACAACTTATTTTTGGTTAGGGACGAGCAGTTATCTCCAAGAGCGATGATTAGGGGTCGGCTTCGAGGAAGACACTTAATATTGGCAATACTGAGCCGCCAACGGTCTAACTGTTTAAGGGTAATACCCACAGGGCCTGTATTAGAGTCGAGTAAGATTCGATCAAAGCGGTCAAACATAAAGTCTTTCACTTTAAAGGTCTGATGTGCGATAAAGCGTTCGCTAGTCGGCTCATTAGAGTCGAGGACAGGGAAGCTATCCACTGAGAACAGTGGAGCTTCTAAGGATATTCTGTTCCAGTAAGGGATAGGCATAAGCGGACGCAGACGCATCAGGAATCCTTGAAGGTCTCTCGGACAACGGGTTGAAGCTTCACGGTAAAACAAGTAGTCATCAGCATTATCAGAGGCGATGCTGATGTCGATAGTTTCAAAAAGTTCGTTAGGAAAGTCTAGCTGCAGAAGACCGATAGGAAAACCCTTTGGTCGTCTGAGTCGATCAACTAAATTGGGTTTAACTGTCGTGGCTAAGAGATGGTGCTTACTACTGGTGGAATACCAAATGGTTAAATGTTCGGGGGTTAATTGAAAAGTCCACATAGTTAAGCTCCTAAACCGTTGGCATTAGCGTTACCGATGGCGTTATCGATGGCGTTACCGATGGCGTTACCGATGGCCTTAGCATTGGTATTGGCGTTACCGATGGCGTTACCGATGGCGTTACCGATGGCATTAGCGTTATCGATGGCATTGGCCTTAGCATTATCAATCCCAAAGCTGCTGACATAACCTTTTGCGCTTGTAATTCTAGTTCCCATTTTTAAGCTCCTTTCTTCGCTGTCGGTAAGGACACTAAGCCGATCTTCTCTAGGGACGCTTCTAAAGCACTATTATTGGCAGCGACACCTTTATAGGTCGGGACTTTTGAATTTTCCTTATCAAGACGAATGTTTAAGGTAATACCCACTTCGGCCATACCTTGTCTAAACTCAACAAGGTTCTGAGGCTTAGAATTGGTATTAGTCAACGTCCATGCCCAATACAACTCGTAAAGCTTGGCTTCAGTGATGTTATAGGCATCAATAACATCTTCTTTTTTGTACCCAAACCCAAATTTATCCGTCAAAATTCGACTGTAGTCTTTAATTTTTAAGACTTGTTCACGGACATCGCGGACGGCGATACGGAACTCTTTACTGCCTGAGTTAAAGAAAGCGCGTAACGGATTATTCAAATTACTCATTGTTTCGATACATTGAGTATGACTTAACGGCAACGTGTAACTATTATTGGCCACTAGACGCGGTAATGCTCCTAATGCCCATTGAACAATACCAGCTCTTTCGGTTAAAACGATCAAATCACCTAATCCTGCTTGGCGTTTAGCTTCAGGAATAGGGTGGTTAAACTGTAAAAAGACCCAACGGCGGCTAAAACCGTCTGAGGTGTCTTTTGTCTTTGGCAAGAAATTACCTGCAAACCACTGAGCAGCAATCATGCGCGTGATGAAGTGTTTTCCGTAAGGCTCACGCACACTCATCTCTGACCCGTCAACGACTTCTTTAAACACTTGGCCACTAATCCGCTTGGTTTCGGACAACTCCCCTGCAATATTTAACAACCGACCCGACATAGAAGCAGTGGCGTACTCGTCAGCCCATTTATCAGGTGACACCGCGCACTTCGCCTCTGGCGGCACTAAGGACGATACAATCGTCAACAGTTGAGACTTTCCAGAGGCAGCCACCCCATAGAGTAAAAAAGCACGTTGGTACTGAGGAGCTAAACCCAACAAGGTCACTAACAACGCTTCTTGTAGCACATCTACTTTCTGCTTGTAGTCATCATCCACACCCCAGCACGTCTCTAAAAACAAGTGGAAGTTAGGCGCAAGTTCGCGTAAAGGCGCGTCTGTTTTCTTTAAATCCACACAGAATGGTAGCATATAAGTTGCCCCATACTTTGTATCGTGCGGCTGTAATTCTAGCTTGTTATCTAAGGTTTTTATCAAGAAACCATTAGCGAAGTTAACGCCGATAATATTTTCTTCTTTCAACGCTCTTACCGCTAGCAAAGCCGACATCGTTGACAAAATACCTCGTGTGTCGCTTTTCTTCTTATTGGCAATACAGTCGCCATAACGTAAATGGATTTCTTTTTCGATTTCGACAGGTTCATAGACTTCATAGTGAGACCCACACCAACGGTAAAAGTTACCGTTGGCATAGGCTAATTCATTAATTTGCTTTAAGTCTTCGATTAGTTTCTGAGCGATTTCCGTGTGGTTTTCACCTTTGAACAAGCCTTCGGTCTTGTAACTTTTAATTTGTTTCAGCAAGCTTGACGCTTTTACCCCTAACCCTGCTTCGCGCACAATTAAGGTAATAATACGGTCAATATCTAAGGAACTTAAATTTTGACTAAACGCCATCAGCTTTAGCGTTTGCTCTACTTTGGTCATTACCTCATCCGTAGCGTTGTTTTCGGCTTCTTCAAAGCAGACCTTCAAATCTTCTAAGATGACCGAGCAAGGTTTTTCTTCAAAGCTTTCGTTAAAGGCTTGACGGTAGTATTTTCGTTCTTCGTCTGTCATCCCACTGTCCCAGCCTTCGGGCAGGATGCGTTTATTTTCTAATACGTCTCGCGTCAAAAACTTCACCAAGTTGCTTCGGTGTTTATCCATGTCGATAGGGTCGCCGACAACATTTTGAACGTACTGGTTCGCGTACACCTGCAACATCTCTAAGGCTTCTAATAAAGTACGCTCGCCCCGTAGCACCGCAAATGCAAATAGCCCTGCCATGCGTGTTAAGCTGACATCTCGCGCCCCTGCTGGTACAAACTCTGTTACTTTCGATGACGTTCCCTTACTCGCTGGGTAAACCCCTACTTTCTCCAACGCTTTACGAAGTTTGTCTTCGATGTCGTTCGGCAGCATTTGTAAGTTTCTTGAAACGGCAATTAACTCAGCATTAGCCACATATTGCTGTTGGGTGTCAGGGTGAATTGATGGTGGTAAGACGACATAAGTGCCTTCGGACAGATACTCAACAATAGACTCGTTTTCGCGTGTGCGAATGCGAAAAGTTCTTAGCGCAGGGTTGAAACGATAAGCTAAAACCGCGCCTTTTTTACCTTTACGAATCCAGTTGCTCATCGGCAAGGCTTCTAAAATAGCATCGACAACAGCTTGGTCATCGGTGTCGATGTCGATAACGCCAATGTTAGAGCAAGGACCTAAGGGCAAGCCAATATTACTTGACGGGTTTTTATCCAGCCAAATGTTCTGCTGCTCTACACTTGGCATCACCAAAGAATATTCGCGCCAACCTGAGTAAAGCGGCTCTTTCTTTCTTGGCCACAATGGAAACACAGGTAGTCCTGCTTTCCAATAAGCAGGTGCTGAGTCTTTAAAAATCTCACTATCTGAGACTTTCTTGGCTTTAAACGTGGACAAATAAAAAGCCTTATGCGTAAGCGTTGTCATTTTTTAAATTCCTTATGGTCGGTTAGTTAAATGCTTTCTAAACGTAACTTAAAGTCATTGATCTGGTCAGCATCAAAGTTGGCACTAACAAAGTCTAAGACGATTTCTCTAAATTTGATAAACTCATCAACCCCTGTGGTACGTTCTCTCGCGGCTAAGAGTCTTTCCAACAGTGTTGTCTGCAACTTTAACAACTGAATTTGCTCTGTCGCAGACAAAGCCCCTTCTTCGCCAACTTTGAAGTTCTTTAAATTACTGTAAATTTCCTCCACTTCTGCGGTTAAGTCTTTGACATCGGCAAAACCATGCGAGGCCGTTTCGCGTTTCGCCGTAAACAATGTTGTTACAATTACCTGTAACTTTGTCTTAATTTCTAAACTATAGGGAGCTTCTTTGAGGTACTCTTTGCCGTTGTCAGCGTATTGGGCTACAATTTCTTCTAAGGCGTTGACTGCGCCTAATGTAATCGGTGGATACTTGGTCATTGGTTTTCTCCAAAAGGGTATAAATAGTCTATGCCAAAGGTATGTGCTTTGACCATAGGTGTTTACATTAACTAAACAAAATGTGGATTTAAAAATGTCTAATCGCTTTTCGCTCGACATGAATCGTGAAATCGACTCACGATTTTCGGCAGATGCCTTAAGTATGCCTTATTCAGATTGGGTTTGTAAAAACACGACTTTTAAAGGTTTACCATTTAATTTTAAAAAGTACCCTTTCCAGAAAGCGATTGTCGATGATATGCACCCTAACCTTAGCTGTATTAAACCCTCTCAGCAAGGTTTAACAGAAGTGCAGATGCGAAAAGCGGCGGCTTTTTTAGTTCGCAATCGTGGCACAACGTTAATGTTTACGTTTCCAAACGAGCCGATGTTGCGTAAACAAGCCCAAACTCGTTTTCAACCTTTATTAGACTCTGACAAGGTCTTTTCGATGGGCAGTACAAAGCCCATTCGCTCTATC
>NZ_CALETI010000303.1 GCF_937920075.1 uncultured Agitococcus sp. | reverse complement strand
GCGATATTTTGCTGGGCTATAAGTCTTCATCTCTTTATTTTACAGAATCCCTCAACTAATCGCTATTTGTGCAACAAAGCCATCACGTGTATCAAATATCTAAATTAACAAAACCAATAGGCTCTGCTGTTTTAGCGTCTATTAAAATAACTGCAAAACCTCGACTACTGCCTAAATTCATAAAGCGAACATCTTCCGGTGGATAGCCATAACTGAGAGCGGCTTTTTTCAATATTGCAATATTCTCGCTCGATACTTTAGGTGGATTAATAAGCGGTAAAGCGTTTTTTAGAATTTGTTCTTTTATTTGATTATATTCAACATAATATTGAGGCATATGTTGTAAATCGCTGCCACCACCCAATGCAGATAGCACAATACGGCTGACTTCTTTTGCATCTTTAGGCATCACTGCGCCAACTAATTTTGGTTTAGTGATCGCAAACTGTTGATATTCGTTTTTGGCTTTTTGTCGATCATCAGGAAGAATATCTGCCACAAAAACTAAATTAAACATTCTCTCTGTAGCTACTAAATAGACTGGGCGAGAAGCAAAGAGGGTATATAATCCAATGGATAAAAAACAAATTTGAATACAAGCAATAACCGTTAAATCCATTTTTAAGGTCTTTTTTCCTTGTTTGTATACAAGTAAAGTGAGTAATGGGCCAACAATTAAATCAATTCCTCCTACCATCATCAGTAATTCATCAGCTTTTGCCATGGGTAATAAAGGAATTGGGTACCAAAAATAAATGACGTAAGCCGCAACTGAGCCAACAACTAATAAGCTAATTAATAAATGGATAAAACCAGCGCGCCAACGAGTCATATCTTGCACTCCTCTTATTTTGATTTTTGAAAGGCGGCTAAGTGTAACTGACATGTTTTATAACGCAAAGTGTTTTACATTAGAGAGGTAATAGGGTACTTTCGTGCCATTAGATCAATCAACAATAAGAACTGAACTTAGGCATTGCACCGCAATTAGCGCATTTTGTGAATATAAAGCCGTTAAAAGCGGCTGTCATGTGAGTAAAAAAGTGATAACTGCCTAAATTCTAAAGAAGTTTTAAGCCAAATTGCCAAGAGGATTGTCTTATGAATCAGCCCCATTATCGTACCTGCCATTTATGTGAAGCTGTGTGTGGTGTTGTTATTACCACAGAGCCAAGTTTAGATGGCAAAACAGAAGTGATTAGTAGTATTAAAGGTGATCATAATGACCCGTTTAGCAAAGGACATGTTTGTGCCAAAACAGTGGCATTAAAAAGCGTGCAAGAAGACCCAGACCGTTTACGTTATCCCTTAAAACGGACGGATGATGGTTGGCAAGAAATTAGTTGGCAACAAGCTTTTGATGAAGTCGAACAAGGTATTAAACGGGTGCAAAGCCAATATGGATATCATGCCGTTGGCTTTTATGTAGGAAATCCAACGGTTCATAATACGAATGCACTGATGTTTGTTGCACCATTAATGGCTGCCTTACATAGTAAAAATAAATTTAGTGCGACTAGTGTTGACCAATTGCCACATATGTTGGCAGCATTACAAATGTTTGGCCATCAATTATTATTACCCATTCCAGATATTGATAATACTGATTTTATGCTCATGCTTGGGGCAAATCCTGCGGCATCTAATGGTAGTTTAATGACCGCTGGCGATGTTATGGGACGATTAAAGAAGATTCAAGCACGCGGTGGTCGAGTAGTGGTGTTAGACCCACGACGTACCGAAACTGCACAGCAGGTAGGTGAGCATCATTTTATTAAGCCTGCCAGTGATGTTTACTTTTTAGCGGCTTTGTTAAATGTCTTATTTGCCGAAAACTTGATTGATGAGTTGGCCGTTAACCAACTTGCGTTAGGCTTGGAGTCGGTTAAATTAGCGATTCAACCCTTTACCCCCGAAGTTGCTGCACCGTTAACAGGCATCTCTGCGGATACGACTCGTAGCCTAGCACGTGAATTTGCCCAAGCGAAACAAGCAGTTTGTTATGGACGAATGGGGGTTTGTACACAAGAATATGGTGGTGCATCGGCATGGTTAATTAATGTGATTAATGCCGTGACAGGTAATTTGGATAAAGTGGGTGGTGCATTATTTAATCATGCAGCAATTGATATTGTCGGTTTAAGTTCTTCTAGTGCAATGGGGCGTGGCAGTTTTAATCGTTATCAATCGCGTGTGCGTGGTTTACCTGAGTTTAATGGCGAATTACCTGTAGCAACTTTAGCTGAAGAAATTTTAACCGAAGGTAAAGGCCAAATTAAGGCGTTAATTACTCATGCAGGAAATCCTGTATTATCCACGCCTAATGGAACACAGCTTGAGCAAGCCTTAGATAGCTTAGATTTTATGGTGGCAATCGATATTTATCTGAATGAAACCACCCGTCATGCACATATTATTTTGCCGCCAACAGGTCCGCTAGAGCATGGTCATTATGATTTAGTGTTTAATTTATTGGCAGTACGTCATATTGCCAAATATTCACCCCCTTTATTAACGCCTCCCGAAAATACCCTACATGATTGGCAAATTTTATTAGAATTAACCGCGCGTTTAAGTAGCAAAACAGCTAAAGATAAATGGTTATGGAAAGGTGTTACCGCGATTGTTGAACGTCTAAAACCAGAAGGTATTTTAGATTTATTATTACAAATTGGGCCTTATGGTAATTTACCCTTAGGTTTAACGCCTGTAGCCGAGCGTACGGCTAAATTATTAGTTAAAGCTTTATCAGCGATGCCTCAAACCCAAGAATTAGCGTATCAATTACAAAAAATCTTAACGGCAACGCCTGTTGGTGGCAAAGCACAAGGCTTGAGTTTGGCGAAATTAAAAGATAATCCACATGGATTAGATTTAGGTGCATTACAACCTTCTTTAGCACAACGTATTTGTACACCTGACCATAAAATCATTTTAGCTCCGCATATCTATTTGGCTGAGCTAAGTCGGGCACGTTTGGCATTAAATCACGCAAAGCCCAGACAAATTACCGAGTTTAGCTTGATTGGTCGTCGCCATGTGCGCAGCAATAATTCATGGTTACACAATAGTTTACCTTTGGTGAAAGGTAAAAATCGGTGTACAGCAATGATGAACAGCATTGATGCTCAAGCTTTAGGTGTGCAAGATGGTGACTTGTTAACCGTTAAATCAAGAGTGGGAGAAGTTAATATCCCTGTTGAAACGACCGATGATATTATGCAGGGCGTATTAAGTATTCCGCATGGTTTTGGGCATCATCGTCAAGGGACTCAATTGAGTATTGCCGAAGGCAAAGCAGCAGGAGTGAGTATGAATGATATTACCGATGATAGTTTTGTTGATGGATTAAGTGGTACGGCGGCATTAAATGGCATTCCTGTCGTTGTCATGCCTATTATTAGTCAGAAGAGTAAAAAAGCAAAAAAATTGGATGTGACAGCAGTGTAAAATAAAGGGCGCAAATTGCGCCCTTTAAAATTTAAGCAAAATGACAAACGTAGTCCAAAGTTTCAACAGTTTCGATAGTAAAACTAGAATTGCCTGCCACTTCAAAAGATTGGCCTGCAACATATTCGTTCCAAGTATCACTACCTGTTAATTTAACGCGACATTTACCACCAATCACTTCCATAATTTCGGGTGCGCCTGTATTAAAAACTAAAGTTGAAGGAAAAATTACACCCACAGTTTTACGAGTGCCATCGGCAAAAAGCACAGTATGACTGACACACTTCCCATCAAAATAAATATTAGATTTTTTTACAACACTGACATTATCAAACTGACTCATGGTTTTTCCTCAAGGGCTTTTTAGATAAAATCGGATTATACTCACCCTTAGACTTTACCATCAAGGAATAGCTATGACACCAGAACAACAACACTATGTGCAAAAGCGTCTCCGCCATATTCGCTGGTGGAATTGGTTGGGTTGGTTATTTTTACCTGCCTTGGGCGCGTTTTATGCGTGGTTATGGCAAAATAAGCGACTGTATGTTGACCCTATGTTGTTATTAGATAAATTACGCTTTGGTCAAGTGAGTGATATAGAAATTGCCAAATTAGCGGCTTTGGGGAATTTAGCATTTTTAGGTTGTGGTTTGTTATTAGCAAGTTTAGTGTTGTTAACCTATGCAGCTTTATGGACAGAAAAGCAAACCATTCATATGTTGCTTAAGCAACCTCCCATTGAACCTGTGGTCACGGTTGACCCTCCTACCTTAGAGGAAAACTCTACCAATGAGTCAAAACAATCTTGAACATTTACTGGTAAAAAACCGACAGTGGGCGCAACGTATTAAGGATGATGACCCCAGTTTTTTTCAGCAATTAAGCTCACAACAAAAACCACGTTATTTGTGGATAGGTTGTGCAGACAGCCGTGTACCGTGTACTCAACTAGTCGATTTATTACCCGGTGAGATGTTTGTGCATCGTAATGTGGCTAATTTGGTTATCCATACCGATTTCAACTGTTTATCGGTGATGCAATACGCGATTGATGTGTTGCAAGTTGAGCATATTATTGTTTGTGGTCATTATCGTTGTGGCGGTATTCAGGCCGCTTTACAAAATCAACAATTTGGCTTAATTGATAACTGGCTGCGCCATGTGCAAGATGTGATTGCCAAGTATAAAAATTACTTAGATAAATTTGTGACTGAGCAAGAGCGTTTAGATCAATTATGTGAGTTAAATGTGATTGAACAGGTATTTAATGTTTGCGAAAACACTTTAGTGCGCCACGCATGGAACCGTGGTCAAAAGCTCAGTGTTCATGGTTGGATTTATGGTGTTGAAGATGGTCTATTACGCGATTTATCGCTCAATGTTAGCTCCATTGAAGAAATGAAAAGCTCCGTTCATCATTTGTTCACCAAAACAGGTTTAATTTAGTCGTTATCGGTGTGATTTTCTCTTGATTATCGAAGGCTTTGGCTTTAACCTTCGCACCTTTACGGAGACAACCGTGTTTCACCGCTTTTGAGTATTCATAAGCATTGTTTGGGGCTTGTGTGGCAACATATAAGCCCAGTGTTGTTGCTTGCCTTTACGGGTATATCTTATGCGCCTAGCTGATTATTGTTCTGCCGAAGAATGGAAACGTATTAAAGATTTTGCTGATACTAAAGAAACACCATTTTTGGTGGTTGATTTAGAAATCATCAAACAAAAATACGAAGAACTCACTACTTGTTTTCCAATGGCTAAGGTGCATTACGCGCTCAAAGCTAACCCTGGTAAACCAGTCATTGAATTATTGCGTGATTTAGGGTCTAACTTTGATATTGCCTCTATTTATGAGTTAGATAAAGTATTGGCAACGGGCGTTGATGCTGACCGTATTTCTTATGGTAATACCATTAAAAAAGCAGCACATATTAAGTACGCTTTTGATAAAGGTGTACGTTTATATGCAACCGACTCAAAAGCAGATTTGCAGTCAATTGCCGAAAATGCACCGGGTTCTAAAATTTTTGTGCGTATTTTGGTAGAAGGTGGCGAAACAGCCGAATGGCCTTTGTCGCGTAAATTTGGTTGCCATCCCGATATGGCAATTGATTTATTGGTACAAGCCAAGCAATTAGGTTTAATTCCTTACGGTATTTCTTTCCACGTTGGCTCACAGCAAAAAGACATTGCGGTGTGGGATGCAGCCTTATCTAAAGTCAAATATATGTTTGACTGGATGCGTCTTGAAGAAGGCGTGATGTTAAAAATGATTAACATGGGCGGTGG
>NZ_CALETI010000302.1 GCF_937920075.1 uncultured Agitococcus sp. | reverse complement strand
GGCACGCCTACTGGCTTGTGAATAATTGCGAGTTAGAGCAATTCAAGCAGCTACAACAAGAATTAGCCGCTAAGTTTAATGGTGATAAAGCCGTAAATAACATTAACCGTGTTATGAGACTTGCAGGGTTTAGCCATAACAAAGGCGAATCATTTATCACGCACATTCATACCATGCAAGATGACCTTTACCCCTACAGCGTGAATAAACTAATTGTTGGTTTAGGCTTAAATAATATACGCGTACAAGAGAGCGAAAAGATTAAAAACCAACCAATTAGCAAGGATCATATATATATTTCGCAAGATGGAGCTAAAAACAATGTTCACCATGTTCACCATGTTCACCTTTTAGATGATGAAAGTGACCCTTTTGATGGTATTTTGAGCGATGAGCAGGTGCAAGACCTAAAATCAGCACTTTTGATGCTACCTTGTGAGGAGTATCCCGACTGGCAAGCAATAGGCAGTGGATTAAAAACAATTAGTGGTGATGCTGGTTTTAACCTATGGCTGGAGTGGTCAAGTAAAAGCCCTAAGTTTGACCATGACGATGTTGTCAAAAAATGGCATAAACTAGGAGCAGACCGCACCAGCTACAAAGCGATATTTGCAAAAGCACAGGCTTTAGGCTGGCAAAATCCGCGTAGTAAGGAATCGTTGATTGATGCCGCGCTTTTAACAGTACGCGAAGCATTAGCAAAAGAAGATGCTGGCTTAATGTTTGAAGATACCGCCATTGAAGCATTAAAGACGCTTTATACAAGCAGCAAAGCTAACTATGCGCGTGTACGCCATGAGATTAAGCAAAACCGAGCAATTAAACTTAGTGACCTTGAGGCACTGATTAAGCCCGAACGCGAAGAAGAGCAAAGCACCACCGAACGCTTGCTTGATATTGCAAAAGAGCAATGTGAGTTTTTTCACGACAAAGACAAAGAGCCTTATGCGGTATTTATCGCGCATGGTGCGCGTCAATGTTACCACCTACAAAGTAAAGGCTTTAGAGAATGGTTAGCCAATGAGTTATACAAAGCAGACGATACAGCACCAGCCGACAACATCTTAAACGCAACCATTAACGCCCTCATTGGGCAAGCTAAGTTTGATGGAGAAGAAAAGCCTGTTTATATGCGCGTAGCAAAGCATGAAAGCGCGTACTGGCTTGACTTGTGTAATGACAAATGGCAAGCGGTAAAGGTTACTAGCACAGGCTGGCAAGTGATTGATAGCCCCGATGTATTGTTCACACGCGGTGACAATATGCGCCCCCTACCTATACCCAAAGCACAAGGCGATTTATCTAAGTTATGGCACTTGGTAAACATTCCACCACAAGACCATGATGCCGTTATCACTTGGTTGCTTGAGTGTATGCGCCCCGATACACCCTACCTAGTGCTTGAGCTAACAGGGGAGCAAGGTAGCACCAAAAGCACCACTCAAAAACACTTAAAACAGCTAGTTGACCCAAACAAAAGCAATCTAAGAACCGCCCCTAAAGCCATTGAGGATATATGGGTAAATGCCAAGCATGGCCATATTGTCAGTTATGAAAACATCTCGCATTTATCCGCGTCATATCAAGATGCTTTTTGCATATTGTCCACAGGGGGCGCGTACGCTACTCGCACCTTACACACCACTTGTGATGAAACGGTGATTGAGCTTAAAAAGCCTATCATCTTAAACGGTATCCCTGTCAATGTAACCGCGCAAGATTTGCTTGATAGAACGATTCATATTGATTTGCCTGTTATTGAAAGCCGATTAACCGAGCATGAAGTAGAAGAACTTTTTGAGCAGCATTACCCCGAAGTCTTCACAGGCTTACTTGATATGTTTGTTTCAGTATTGGCAACCCTACCCACCATTAACGACATAGACCGCCACGAATTGCCACGCATGGCTGATTTTACCTTACTTGGTGAAGCCGTTGCCCGTGTACAAGGTAAAGCCCCTAAAACCTTTTTAAGACAGTATCAAAGCAAGCGCACCGAAGGCGTGTACCGTACGCTTGAGTCTTCACCCATAGCCGTTGCTGCAATGGATTATCTTGAAGAAAACCCCAAAGGTTTTGACGGCACTGTCAAAGGTTTATTAGATGCCTTAACCATATTCCAGCCCACAGGTGAAAGTTGGCCAAGAAGTGCAAAAGGTTTTGCCGATATATTAAGACGGTTAGCCCCTGCATTTAGAACAATTGGCATAAATGCCAAAATAAACGAAAAAGCAGGTAAAAACGGTTTTGGTTGTATCTTGAAGTATTTGCCTAAAAAAACGGCAAAACTAGCTATAAAAGGTGAACATGGTGAACTTGGTGAACATCAAAACCCGATGCACTTGCCAACGGATATATATAACCTTAGTCAAAACGACCAAAAAACAAGCAGTTTTGATGATACCACCAAAACTGATTATTTTTTGTCCTCTTGTACGCGTATATTAAATAACGAGCAAGAAAATGCACAAATTGACTTAAATGACAAAAAAGTGAGTTGTAGTGAGTGCGAGCATTACGCATGGGATTGTGCCAAAGGTATAGAAGTTATTGACGAAAATGCCTTACACAATTGCACGCATTATGAATGTGTTTTTTAACTAGCGTACTGATGCGAAAAAAATCGAGAGATACGCGCCCCATTTACG
>NZ_CALETI010000301.1 GCF_937920075.1 uncultured Agitococcus sp. | reverse complement strand
TTGTCGGTTTAGTGATGAGTGTTTATTCAAAAGCTAATGGCTATTTGCCCATCACGGGTGACCTAAAGGACGACATTAAGCAAAAATTGACGCTTGAGTATGCACAGCTTGAAAAGAAGATTGAGAAGTTACCGCAGGATAGCGGCAGCGACACCACACGCCAACGATTAGAAGATATGCAAGCTGATGTACTACAGGCCATACAAAATGTTGATGATGGTTTAGAGAATCCTTATCTCACGCTATTAGGTTTTACCACGCCAGTCACGTTTAATGATTTAATGAGCTTTGAACAGGCGACCAATGGATTTATGGCGCGTGCAATGATTTTTAGCGATTTAGAGACTAATCCTAAACGTAAAACTAAATTCAAAAAAACGCCAATGCCCGTCTATTTGTCGAATGCTTTGCGCAATCTATACGCGCACGGCCACTATGACGCTTTAGAGCGCAATGGAGCGCGTGTACAACATATTGGCGACAAATCCACGCTACCCACAACACAAGACGCTATAGAGCTTTTAAACGAGGTGTATGAGCGTTTTTATAATCTCGCTGAGTACCACAAAGGAACGACGGGCATGGAAGCAATCGCTAGACGTGGTTATGAGTTGGCATCTAAGGTTAGCCTTATTTGTGCATTGCCAAGCGGATTGCGTACTGTTGACCATGTTTGTTACGGGTACGCTTTGGCCATGCAAGATGTTGAGCGCAAAATAAAACTAGCGTACAGCACCGACAATCAAAAGAGCGGCGATGGTTTGGCGGCAAAAGTGCTGTCAATTATTGATAAAGAGCATGGCGAGACGCTTGGTGTCATCTGCAATCGTTTACGCGGAACACCCAAACCACAGGTCGAAACGCTACTAGCTGAGATGGTTGGAAAAGGAATGCTAAAAGCGGTTGAATGTGAAAAAAACCATACAAAAGTTAAATATATACGGTATTACACGGTGTAATCACACATCAACCTGTGTATAACTTTTGTAAATGAAAAAATCCCTTAACAAGGGATTTTTTTTCGCCACCTGTAAAATAGATTGTTTTTTGTTCCGTTTTTTAAAATTTGCCGAGTATGATAGTATTGATAGTGGATTGATAGTTGGCCAAATTTGCAAATTATATTTTTAAAATCAATAACTTATAGCGATAAATAGTATGATAGTATGATAGTTATATATAGTTATATATATATACATCCATCACCATAAAAATATACCCTATACTCTTTTTTAAATTACAATACAGTTACATTAAATTACTTTACTTTATACTATATATATGTTATAATTATATATACTAAATCTATATTTAGGGGTAAGCCTATTCTAAAAAAGGATAGGCTTTTTTTATGCCTAAAATTCCTTGTTTTTAGTATATTAAGACTATCATACTATCATACTATTAAACCCTACAGCCCTTGATAAATATAGATAGTATGATAGCAACCTTTTACTATCGTTACTATCATACTCAACAACATAAAAAACACTGTATTTTGTCCCAAACTAACAGCGACAAACTAACGATAAATACATAAACTAATTTT
>NZ_CALETI010000300.1 GCF_937920075.1 uncultured Agitococcus sp. | reverse complement strand
CTCGCTGGTTTATTATTTATAGTGCATTAATCTATAAACAAAATAGTTTGGACACCATTGCAATGAAACTCTTAATTGCTTTGGGACGGTATTAATCAATTTTTATTTTGTGTAGAGAATATCAGTATGACAATATTAGTCACAGGTGGCGCAGGTTTTATTGGTGCAAATTTTGTTTTGGATTGGCTGGCACAACACGATGAGCCGATTGTTAATTTAGATAAATTAACCTATGCAGGCAATCTCGATTCATTAAAAAGCTTAAAAGATGACGCTCGCCATATCTTTGTTCAAGGTGATATTGGTGATAAAGCGTTGGTTAGCCAATTATTAGCCCAATATCAACCGCGTGCTATTGTAAATTTTGCTGCCGAAAGCCACGTTGACCGTTCGATTAAAAGCCCTACCAATTTTATAGATACCAACATTATTGGCACTTTTAACTTACTAGAAGCAGTCAGAGCGTATTGGTTAAGTCTAGATCAGCCGCTTCAGACAAGTTTTCGCTTTTTACATGTTTCTACCGATGAAGTCTATGGTTCTTTATTGCCTCAAGACCCCGCTTTTGCCGAAACCAATCAATATCAACCTAATAGTCCTTATTCGGCTTCTAAGGCTGCCTCAGATCATTTAGTGCGTGCATGGCATCATACCTATGGCTTGCCTGTGTTAACTACTAATTGTAGCAATAACTATGGGCCATATCATTTTCCTGAAAAGTTAATTCCTTTAGTAATTTTAAATGCTTTAGCAGGAAAACCGTTGCCAATTTATGGCGATGGCCAACAAATTCGTGATTGGTTATATGTTAAAGATCATTGTGCGGCAATTCGGTGCGTGTTGGCTAATGGCCGAGTGGGGGAAACTTATAATGTCGGTGGGTGGAATGAAAAAGCTAATTTAGAGGTAGTAAAAACTATTTGTGCGTTATTGGATGAATTACAACCAAAAACATTAGGTTCGTATACAGAACAAATTAGTTTTGTCCAAGACCGTGCAGGCCATGATCGCCGTTATGCGATTGATGCCCGTAAATTAGAACAAGAGTTAGGTTGGAAGCCAGAAGAAACTTTTGAAACAGGTATTCGTAAAACAGTATTGTGGTATTTAAATAATCAGGACTGGGTCAAAAATGTGACGACTGGTGAATATCGTCAGTGGTTAAATTTGCAATATGGAGCATAACTAATGGCGCGAATTTTATTAACGGGGGTGAGTGGCCAAGTAGGGCATGAATTATTAAACATGCTCGCCCCATTAGCTGAGGTTATTGCGGTCACTCGTCAAGAAATGGATTTAAGTCATCAGGCCAGTATTTTACAAGTTTTGGAAAAATATCAGCCAATGATTATTATTAATCCAGCTGCCTATACAGCCGTTGATAAAGCTGAGTCAGAGCAAAAACAAGCCTATTTGATTAATTATGATGCGCCCAAAATAATGGCAGAATGGGCAGCAGCGCATAATGCTTTGTTAGTACATTATTCAACAGATTATGTCTTTGATGGAACGAAAGAGGGTAGCTATGTTGAGGAAGATACACCAAATCCGCAATCTGTGTATGGTCTGAGTAAATTATTAGGTGAACAAGCGATTCAGCAAAGTGGGGCAAAACATCTTATTTTTAGAACCAGTTGGGTGTTTGGTGTACATGGTAATAACTTTATTAAAACTATTATTCGTTTGGCCAAAGAACGTGAAAGCTTAAATGTGGTTGCAGATCAACATGGTGCACCAACATCAGCACATTTAATTGCACAAGTGACAACACAAGTATTAGTGCAATATTTGCAAGATGCACAGTTTAATGCTTATGGTATTTATCATCTAACTGCTAGTGGCGAAACAACATGGCACGAATATGCGCAATTTATTGTTGAAAAAGTTAAATCAAAACAAAGTGTTATTTTGATTAAAGATAATATAAACGCTATTTCAAGTAGTGCTTATCCTGTTCCTGCCAAACGTCCTGCAAACTCGCGTCTAAATTGTGATAAAATTGTCACAACGTTTAAAGTAGGTTTAACAAATTGGCAACAGGATGTGCTAAATGTAATTAATATAGTTTGTCACTAATTGAGGAGGTTTGATTATGCAACGTAAAGGTATTATTTTAGCAGGTGGGTCAGGTACGCGTTTATATCCTGCGACCTTAGCTGTGAGCAAGCAGCTTTTACCTATTTATGACAAGCCGATGATTTATTACCCCTTAACAACCTTGATGTTGGCAGGAATTCGCGAGATTTTAATCATCTCTACTCCTCAAGATACACCACGTTTTCAGCAGTTACTAGGCGATGGTAGCCAATGGGGCTTAAGCTTGCAATATGTAGTGCAGCCTAGTCCTGATGGTTTGGCGCAAGCATTTATTTTAGGTGAGCAATTTTTAAATGGCGCGCCTAGTGCTTTAGTGTTGGGTGATAATATTTTTTATGGTCATGAATTTTCTAAATTACTTCAAGATGCCAATGCAAAGACAACAGGCGCAAGTGTTTTTGCTTATCATGTTCAAGATCCAGAGCGTTATGGTGTTGTAGAGTTTGATGCTAATGGGCGTGCAATGAGTATTGAAGAAAAGCCTAAACAACCAAAATCAAATTATGCTGTCACTGGTTTATATTTTTATGATGAAAAAGTTGTAGAAATAGCTAAATCTATTAAGCCATCTGCTCGTGGTGAATTAGAAATTACCGATGTCAACTCTGCTTATTTGCAGGCCGGTGCTTTAGATGTACAAACTATGGGGCGAGGCTACGCATGGTTAGACACAGGTACACATGAGTCTTTGTTAGAGGCTAGTCAATTTATAGCCACAATTGAAGCTAGACAAGGTTTAAAAGTGGCTTGCCCTGAAGAAATTGCTTTTCGCTCTGGATGGATTGATGCTGAACAATTAAGTCGTTTAGCAGAGCCACTCAAAAAGAATGCGTATGGTCAATATTTATTATCAATGCTGAAGTAAAGAGTTTTTTAAACTGTGAAAATTATCGATACCGCAATTAGTGAAGTTAAGATTATTGAGCCTACAGTTTTTGGTGATGAGCGTGGTTTTTTTTATGAAAGCTTTAGTCAAGCAAAATTTGAAGCAGCCATAGGATATGCTGTTAATTTTGTTCAAGACAATCATTCGCGTTCGGTAAAAGGAGTGTTAAGAGGGCTGCACTATCAGCTAGCACCACATACACAGGGTAAATTAGTGCGTTGTGTTGTTGGTGAGGTATTTGATGTGGCTGTTGATATTCGTCGCAGCTCTCCTACATATGGTAAATCGGTTGGTGTGCATCTGTCTGCAGAAAATAAACGCCAACTGTGGATTCCAGCAGGCTTTGCCCATGGCTTTTTAACCTTGTCCGATTCGGCAGAGTTTTTGTATAAAACGACAAATTATTATGCGCCACAATCTGAACGTTCGATTCTGTGGAGTGATCCAGAGTTAGCGATTAACTGGTCTAAAATAGATATGGACTTTCAGTTATCACATAAAGATAAAAATGGGGAACTATTTAGTACGGCTGAGGTTTTTGAATGAATCCGCATGCTTCGCAATCATCTTCTTTCTTATTTTTATTACAAAGTTTGATCCAACATCGACAATTAATTTTACAAATGATTCAACGTGAGGTTATGGGGCGTTACAAAGGGTCTCTTTTAGGTGTGACGTGGTCATTTTTTTATCCAATTTTGATGCTAGCTGTTTATACTTTTGTGTTTAGTGTGGTCTTTAAGGCTCGTTGGGTTGATGGAACAGGCTCAAAAACCG
>NZ_CALETI010000299.1 GCF_937920075.1 uncultured Agitococcus sp. | reverse complement strand
ACCAAAACAAACTTCAAGTTCAAGTCAATAAGCAAGCTGGCCAAAGCACAACCTAACATATAAATAATGCCATTTATCAAAACGCCTGTATTACCCTATTCACATAATTTTTAGGTACTCTCATGGAAATTAAAGTCAATTTTCTTGACAAACTTCGACTCGAAGCAAAGTTTGATGACTTCACGGTAATCGCCGACCAACCGATTCGATATAAAGGTGATGGTTCTGCACCCGGCCCATTTGATTACTTTTTAGCGTCTTCTGCCTTATGTGCCGCGTATTTTGTTAAGTTGTATTGCCAAACACGCAACATTTCCACCGATAACATTCGTCTGTCGCAAAACAACATTGTTGACCCCGAAAATCGCTATAAACAAATTTTTAAGATTCAAGTCGAACTGCCAGCCGATATTTCAGACAAAGACCGACAAGGTATTTTGCGTTCAATCGACCGTTGTACCGTTAAAAAAGTGGTACAAACCATGCCCGATTTTGTTATTGAAGACGTTGAAAGTATTGATGCCGATGCCCAAGCCTTGTTAATGCCCAATCTAACATCTGAAAATAATACCTATATTTTGGGCAAGGATTTACCCCTAGAACAAACCATTGCCAATATGTCGAGCATTATGGCTAATTTGGGCATGAAAATCGAAATCGCCTCGTGGCGTAATATTGTGCCAAATGTCTGGTCGTTGCATATTCGGGATGCCCATTCGCCCATGTGTTTTACCAACGGTAAAGGCGCAAGCAAAGAAAGTGCCTTGGCCTCTGCCTTGGGCGAATTTATTGAACGACTCAACTGCAACTTTTTTTATCACGGCCAGTTTTGGGGTGAAGAAATCGCTAATGCCGATTTTGTCCATCATCCCGATGAAAAATGGTTTAAACCTGCCTTTCGAGACCGTTTACCCAAAGAAATTTTAGACGATTATTGCCGCGAAATTTATAACCCTGATGGCGAATTACGCGGTTCACATTTGTATGACACTAATTCGGGTAATGTCAAACGTGGCATTTGTTGTTTGCCTTTTGTCCGTCAATCGGATGGCGAAGTGGTGTATTTCCCGTCTAACTTAATTGAGAATTTATTTTTAAGTAATGGCATGAGTGCAGGCAATACCATTGCTGAAGCGCAAGTACAGTGTTTATCCGAAATTTTTGAACGGGCGGTAAAACGCGAAATTTTAGAAGGGGAGATGGCCTTACCCGATGTGCCACAAGCCGTATTGGCAAAATATCCACAGATTGTTGCAGGCATCAAAGGTTTAGAAGAGCAGGGCTTTCCTGTGTTAGTCAAAGATGCGTCCATGGGTGGTAAATATCCTGTGATGTGTGTGACCTTAATGAACCCACGGACAGGTGGCGTGTTTGCCTCATTTGGTGCACATCCCAGTTTTGAAGTCGCCTTAGAACGTAGTTTAACCGAGTTATTGCAAGGGCGTAGTTTTGAAGGTTTAAATGACTTGCCTCGACCTACCTTTCAAAGCAATGCAGTCACCGAACCCAATAATTTTGTCGAACATTTTATTGATTCGAGTGGTTTGGTGTCGTGGCGGTTTTTTAGTGCCAAGGCTAATTTTGAGTTTGTGGAGTGGGATTTTAGCAGTCAAGGTGAGAACGCTAATGTTGAGGAAGCGGCCACCTTGTTTGGCATTCTCAAAGACTTGGGTAAAGAAGTGTACATGGCAGTTTATACCGAATTGGGCGCACCTGCTTGCCGTATTTTAGTGCCCAATTATTCCGAAATTTATCCTGTTGAAGATTTGATTTGGGATAATACTAACAAAGCCTTATTATTCCGTGAAGATATTTTAAATTTACATCGTTTAGATGATAACAAGTTAGCTAAATTGCTTGAGCGTTTAGAAGAAAGTGATTTGGATGATTACACCGATATTGTCACCTTAATTGGTATTGAATTTGACGACAATACGCCATGGGGACAATTAACCATTTTAGAATTAAAGCTATTGATTCATTTAGCTTTACAGCAGTTTTCTGAAGCCAAAGAGTTAGTTGAACGCTTTTTGCAATACAACACTAATACCGTAGAGCGTGGTTTGTTTTATCAATGTATGAATGTGGTGTTAGAGGTGATGTTAGATGACGATTTAACATTAGACGATTATCTGTTTAATTTTAGACGAATGTTTGGCGATGAAAAAATGGATGCCGTACTTGGCTCGGTGAATGGCACTGTACGTTTTTATGGTTTAACACCGACTAGTATGAAATTAGAAGGCTTAGACCGACATCAACGCTTAATTGATAACTATAAAAAGTTGCATGGGGCTAGGGCGAGGATAGCGGCAAATCGTGGCTAATGTGAATTGGGATACGAAACCCACCATGTATTAACCAAATCAATGCGCGACGGGTTTCGTGCCTCAACCTATCCTACGCTTGCTAGCAAGTAGCCCATACACAACGCAGCGAAATAAGGGCTTTATCTTTCAAACAGGCTACTGTTCTACAGGCACTAAAATTTCATTACGTCTAAAAAACCACGGTGTAAAGGGAGCATTATATCTTGCCCAAATGGCTTCACCTGTTGTCTTAAAGGATTGTTTTTTAATCCACGCCTCAAGTTGTTGTTTATGATGATTATAGCTTTTTTGACTCCAAAAGCCCGAGTAACGAATCGCTGCGACATAATGCTCAGGCACTTGTCTTAAAATAACTTGGTTATCTTTAGGTTTGGGTAATGTCTCTAAAGTGTAGGAAGCTGGCATCATAAAACTAACTACCCAATTTTTGCCTGATAGTTGTTGACCAACAGGCACAGTCATCGCAATTTTTTCACCTTTTTCTGCTTGCGAAACAGGTGCTGTCATGGCAATTTCTTGACGTGATTCATTATTACCAGAAATATAGTTAAATAAGCGTCTAAATGCTTTATTGCCTGCACCTTCAAAGTCACTTTCTACCAGTGTTTCAGCAACAATATGAGGCGCATATTGGCGCAACTCCAACTGTCCTTCTTGTTTTAAAACTGTGTATTTGGCTTCTTCAATCGCCATTGCTTGCATTCCTAGTAGAGTTAAAAACATCATTAAAATCGACTGTTTGATATAGCGGTTCATGATGTAATCACTCCTATTTAATCTCGACTACCATGCACCAAATCTTCAACTCTAACGGGGAAATGGCCAAGTTTGCGGTCGGCAAAAAAGTAACGTAAGGTACGTTTAATGCTAGCAAAAGCTAATTCATCCCAAGGAATAGATTCTTCATCAAACAAGCCTGCTTCAATACTTTCTTCGCCTACGCCAAATTGACCATCAATAATTTCACCACGATACATCATATACACTTGGCTAATTTGTGGAATATTAAACACACAATACAACTCACCAATTTTTACCTTGGCATGTGCTTCTTCCCATGTCTCACGTGCTGCACCTTCTTGAGTCGTTTCTAAATTCTCCATAAAGCCAGCAGGCAACGTCCACAAACCATAACGTGGCTCAATACCGCGTTTACACAACAATACTTTATCTTGCCATGTTGGTAAGCAACCACAAATGATATGCGGATTTTGATAGTGAATCGTCTCGCAACTTTCACACACATAACGTAAACGACTGTCCCCTTGAGGAATTTTTTGCACAACAGGATGACCACAAGCACTACAAAATTTCATTGTCATATCCACGAATTTATTGAATGGTGCATACTCTAACGAGAAAAAACTTGTCTGCCTACTCACAAAAGCCGTACTATTGTTACAAGCATCAAATTAGAACTAAAGTCCCATGTTGCAACAACTATTACAACGCTTACCCAACGATAGCGCACAGCACAAAGCTGATGCAGCGGTATTAATGGCAATGACTCGTGAAGACATTCCACGACTCATTTTAACGCAACGTGCTGCCCATTTAAAAAGTCATGCAGGGGAGGTCGCTTTTCCAGGTGGAAAACGCGATAAGACCGATAGTTCTTTAATTTATACTGCATTACGTGAAGCACAAGAAGAAATTGACTTAAATCCACAAGATGTAGAAGTTGTCGGTGAGTTGGGGATTTTTACCTCACGTGTTGGCATCAAAGTAAAACCAATTATTGGTTTACTAGAGGATATTCCACAGCTAACCCCAAGTCCTGATGAAATTGACAGTATCTTTACCGTTCCTTTAGATGTGTTTTTACAACAAAAACCCAATTATCAACACAAAATCAAATATATGGGACTCAGCATTCCTGTGCCGAGTTTTAACTATCAAGGTTATGTGATTTGGGGCTTAACAGGATTTATGATCGTTGAGTTTATGCGCCAAGTTTATGATGCCGATATTGATTGGCGTTGGCCCAATCCTTTAAAGCGCGACTAACTTGGCCAAATCGCCCATATACAACATCAACAAGCTTCTTTAATTTGATGGTTTAGCCACGAGAAAAATCATGATTTACAGTTTAGGTGATCGCCAATTACAAACCCATGGCGACTATTGGATTGCGGATAATGCCACTGTCATTGGCTCGGTTGTTTTAGAAAATAATGTGAGCGTTTGGTTTAATGTGGTGATTCGTGCCGACAATGACACGATTAGCATTGGCGAAAATAGCAATATTCAAGATGGTTCAGTGTTGCATACCGATAGTGGTGTACCATTAACCATTGGTAAAAATGTCACGGTTGGCCATAAAGCCATGTTACATGGTTGCACGATTGGTGATAACACCTTGATTGGCATTAATGCTGTGGTGCTAAATCATGCCAAAATTGGTAAAAACTGTATTATTGGCGCAAATGCTTTAGTCACTGAGCGCCAAGAAATTCCTGATAATTCTTTAGTGGTGGGGTCGCCTGCAAAAGTGGTGAAAACCATTTCTGAAGGCCAAGCGATGATGTTGCAAATGAGTGCTTTGCACTACGTTGAAAACTTTAAGCGTTACCAAACTCAACTCAAACCGCATTCTGCAAATTAAGTATATGGTATTTTCCCCTCACTCTAACTCTCTCCCAAAGGGAGAGAGAACTCCCTCGCCCTGTGGGAGAGGGTGGGGGTGAGGGCTATATAGTTCTTAAAATTCAAGGTTTTTTATGTCTAAATACCAAGCTTTACCTCTAAAAACTCGTTTATTAGCTGCGATTGCCGCACCGTCAGAATATTTAGCTTATGCACCTGATGCCTTTTTAAAAGCCTTTCAACGCTCAGGCGTACATCCTGTGTTGGGACGTATGTTATTTGGCAAGAGTGAAACAATGGCACGTGTGGTACAACATCAAGTCCCTTGTGCAGTGGGCGATGTGACAGTACGTTGTTATTATCCAAGCCTAGCCACGGACTTGCCAGTGATTTTATTTTTTCATGCAGGTGGCTGGGTGATTGGTAATTTAGAAACCCATGATGCCCTATGCCGTCGTATCGCTAAGCAAACCGATTGTTTGGTAATTTCGGTCGATTATGCATTAGCTCCGTGGGTAAAGTTTCCTGTACCAATCTTACAATGTGAGGCGGTGTTAAATTGGGTCATCGCTCACGCTGCTAACTTACACGCGAATAGTCAAAAAATGTTGGTCATGGGTGATAGTGCAGGTGGTAACCTGTCAGCCGTATTAGCCCGTAAATACCGTCAACAACTATGCGGTCAAGTGTTGGTTTATCCTGTATTGGATACCACGTTAACCAGTGAAAGTGTTAAACAATATCCTGATGCACCTGTATTAAGCAAAAAGATGATGCAGTTTTTTGTCGATTGTTATATTCGCCAAGATGCTGATAAATATGATGAACAAGTTTCACCGTTATTTAGTACGGATTTTGCCAATTTGCCACCCTGTTTAATGATTACGGGTGAGTTTGATATTTTACGTGAAGATGGTTTTGCCTATGTGCAAAAACTTAAAGCCGCAGGTAATCATACGCAACATGAACATTATCCGGATATTCATGGCTTTTTAAGCTTGCCACATTTGTGTGATTCAACTAATGAGGCAATGGCGGCGGTAGTGAAGTTTGTTAGAGAAAGGATTGCATGATGAGTTATTGCTCAAGGCTTTAGCGCAGACCTTGAGCAATCTTTCATAGAGTCAATTAATTGGTTTTATCTTCGTTCTTCAACAAACTATTAACCAATCCTTGAGGACTACCTCCCGACAAGCCAACTTCTTGCATTAACTGGTCAATTAACGGTGCTTGAGCACGATAACGTAAGGCACTAGCAACCACTTGTTCACTTAAATTGCCATTAGTAACGGGTGTACTTTCACCATTGACTGTTGAACCACCATTTGCGCCATTAATGCCTTCAATTTGAATAATCTTAATGCCATCAATTTGCTCCAAAGGCTTAACCGATTGCTCAATAATTTTGGGTAGCTCTTTAATTAACAACATTTTAACTTGCATCGCAATTAACTCAGGTGACAAAGTATTGTCAGCTTCGTTAATCATGCGTTTACCATCCGCTTCAGCAGCATATTTCGCGCGAATACCTTCGGCACGAATCCGATCTGCTTCGGCTTCCGCAGTGGCTTGCGTTTGTAAGGATTCCGCTTTTGCTTTAGCCGCATCACGGTCAGCTTCAGCTGCCACAGTAATACCAATCGCATCTTGTTCGGCTTTTTTGCGTGCTTCGACCAATTGAATAGATTTTTCCCGTTCAGCCACTGCAATTTGACGTGAAGTGACAACACCTTCTTCGGCTTTAACCGCTTCTGCACGTGCTTGATCGGCTTCGGCTTTGGCTACTGATTCATCTCGGCTTTTGCCTGCAATCTCAATGTTGGTCGCTTGTTGAGCAATTTGAATGGCTTTATCTTTTTCGATTTTGGCAATGGTTACTTTGCGTTCGGCTTCAACTTCTTGCTCTTTAATGGTTCGCTCTGCGGCAATACGCGAAGTATCTGTTTGTTGTTTAGCAGCAATTTGCGCTTGTTGTGATTCACGTTGTCTGTCGGCTTGTTGAGCCGCAATTTCAGCCGCTTGTTGGGCTTTACGGGTTTCAATTTCCCGTTCTTGGGCAAGTTTAGCAAATTCGTTTTGCTGTTCAATTTCAAGCTGTTGACGATTGGCTTCTAGATTTTTAGTCGCAATAGACACAGCCGTTTCTTGTTCAATGTTATTACGCTCTTTACGACGATTTTCGGTTTGTTCGGTTAAACGGGTTAAACCTTCGGCATCAAAAGCATTTTGTGGGTCAAAGTATTCTACTTTGGTTTGGTTAAAGTGGGTGAGGGAAGAGCTTTCTAGTTCCAAACCGTTTTTAGCTAAGTCTTCAACCACAATGGATTGCACGCTTTGCACAAAACGAGAACGATGTTCGTGCATTTCGGCCATATCCATTTGTGCCGCACACGCACGTAAGGCAGCGACAAATTTACCTTCAATTAATGTGCGCAACTCATTGGCATTGAGTGTTCTTGCGCCCAAGGTTTGAGCGGCTGCGGCAATGGCTTCTTCGGTAGGGTTAACACGCACATAAAATTCAACACCCACATCAACGCGCATTTTGTCTTTGGTAATTAACGACTCTTGTTTTTCACGTTTAACTTCTAAACGTAATGTATTCATGTTGACCCAAATCAGCTCATGTAATACGGGTAAAACTAAGGCGCCACCATTCATAATCACGGCTTGGCCACCAAAACCTGTACGTACAAAACTTTGTTCTTTGGTGGAGCGTTTATAGAGGCGAGCAATAATCACCCCGATAATAATCAGCGCAAATAAAATAACGCCACAGATAATTAAATAACTAATTAAATTTCCCAGATTCATTTATTGTTGGCTCCGTGTTTTAGCAAGTAAATAATCAATATTGGGGACAACGCGATAAATTTCGCCATCTTGGCGAATAATTAACGCGGTTGAGCCTTCGTTAAAGCTGTAGTCGGCCTCGTCAGGTTCAACCATGACATAATGCATTTGCCCAAATTGATCTTGAAATTTAGCTTCGGCAGGCTGCCCCAATTGAGCATGACCTGTGGTAATGGTCACTGTTTGACCAATAAAGCTATTTTTAGAAATGGATTGCGTTTCGTCTTTAGGCAGATATTTATGCACTAAACGTCCACCAATATTCATGTGATAGAGTCCAATGAGAGTGCTTGGTACAGCAATTACCCCTGCATGACTAAAGCCACCCAAAAATTGAGCGGCAAAATGTTGCAAAATAACACCACTCAGGCCAAAGCCCAAGAGGAATAAAATCAACAAGATAAGTAGGGGAGCGCGGCCAATTTGTAACCAGCCTAAGACACTATGACTGACATCTAAATCAACATGAACATCGGGATGATGTAGGTCAGGCAAACCATGATGTGTAGAAAAACTAAAACCTAAGATTAAGCTAATAATTTCGATAATGCCTAAGCCAAACATTAGCATTAAGGCAAGGCTAAACGGGGCAACACCGTCAGCAAACAACCAATCCATCGTGATACTCAAATAAATTTTATAAAACTTTTTTTGAGAATACTAAAAATCAGTGGCAATGCCAAAAGTTATTTTTTATCTTGTTTTATCATCAAGCTATCAATGCCTTCACCTTGTAAAGTTTGACGAGCGTCTTTGGCATTTTCTTTACCTGTAAATGGGCCAACCACTACACGATACCATTCTTCACCTTCTTTAACGGTAACTTTTTGGACTTTCACAGGTAAACCTGAAAGAGCAGCGGTTGCTCGACGGCGATCTGCATCGGCTTTATTCTTAAATGAACCTGCTTGTAGGGTATAACGTGCTGTATCTTTAGCTTTTTCAGTTTCCTTTTCTTTTTTTGCTTTTTCGGCTTCAGCTTTTTGTTTTGCTAACGCTTTAGCTTTTTCAGCCTGTGCTTTTTCTTTAGCTTTTTCGGCTTCTTTTTCTTTTTTTACTTTTTCAGCCTGTGCTTTTTCTGAGGCTAAATCTGTTTCTTTGGGTTTATCCGTTTTAGCTTCTACTTTAGGGGCATCAACTTTTGCTGGAGTGGTAGATGTTGTTGTTTCAGTCGGTGGAGCTTGAGTTGTTGTCACTTCCTGACTAGGTAGTAAATCATAAAAGTCAAATTTAGGATCACTCGTTTTATCGGTAGTTGATGTCTCAGGCGTAGTTTGTACAGTTGCAGTCGGTTCTGTTTTGGGTTGCACAGGACGCCAAGGCTGCCACATAAATAAACCAGACGCAATAACCGCACCCACAGAGACACCAAAACCAACTAACAACCAGCTCGGTAGTCCACCTTGTGGGGTAGAGTTACCGCTAGGCGTGGTTGTTTTTGGTGCGGCACGAGTTGCACCTTGGGGTCTCTTTTTTCCGTACTTAAACACAGTTGTTACTCTCAAAATCTCCTCGCTCTTGAAGAGCTGAGGAGCGTTTTATCTAAAATTACATGGACTCAGGCGCTTGAACACCTAATAAGTTTAAGCCGTTAGCTAAAACTTGTTTAATGGCGGTACTCAATAATAACCGTGCATGACGAATTTGGACATCATCGTGTAGAACAATATGTTCGTTATACCAACCATGAAATTGACTAGCTAAGTCTTTTAAATAGTTAGATAACTGATGTGGCTCATAAGCTAAAGCAGCTTGTTGCAATACTTCTGGATAAGCAGCAAGCTTTTTGACTAAGTCACGTTCAACTTCAATATTAAGCGCAGATAAAGCTTGTTGACCTTCGGCAATCGTAAAGCTCAAGCCTTTTTCTTGCAGTTTTTCAAACACACGGCAAATACGCGCATGAGCATATTGAATATAATAAACAGGGTTATCTTTACTTTGTGATTTAGCCAAATCTAAATCAAAATCAATGTGTTGTTCGCTTTTGCGAGTAATGTAATAAAAGCGAGCTGCATCATTACCCACTTCTTCACGTAATTCGCGTAAAGTAATAAATTGTCCCGAACGTGAGGACATTTGTACTTGTTCACCACTGCGCCATAAAGTGACAAATTGTACTAACAATACGTCTAATTTATTGGCATCTAAACCTAAAGCCGTAATTGCTGCTTTAACACGGGTAATATAGCCGTGGTGATCTGCACCCCAAATATTGACGATTTTGTCTAAGCCACGTTCAAATTTGTTTAAGTGATAGGCAATATCAGAAGCAAAGTAGGTGGCTTGACCATTATCTCTGACCACAACACGGTCTTTTTCATCACCAAAGTCGGTAGACTTAAACCATAACGCGCCGCCTTTTTCATAAATAAAGCCATTGTCTTGTAAGCGTTTAACTACACGCTCAATAGAGCCATCATCGGCTAAGGTTTTTTCGGAGAACCATTGGTCGTAAGTGACACCAAAGCCTGCTAAATCGTCTTTAATGTCATCTAAAATACTATCTAAGGCAGCACGGAAAAATACGTTGTAGCCTTCAGCACCTAATAAACGACGGCTATTATCAATTAAACCATCAATATGGGCCTCTTTGTCACCACTAATGACTTCGCCAGCCTCGTTTTTAACTTCATCAGCAGGTACATCGGCAAAAACAGCATTGATGTCTTGTTGCCATTGTGTGCCATGTGCTGAAATGACTGTTTTGGCAATATCAAAAATATAATCGCCTTTGTAACCATTTGATGGAAATTTAAATTCTGCGCCATTAAGCTGCAAATAACGCAAGAAGGTGCTAGTGGCTAAAATTGCCATCTGACGACCAGCGTCATTGACATAATATTCACGTTCAACTTGATAGCCAATTGCTTCTAAAAGGTTGGCAACGGTCATGCCATAAGCAGCACCACGACCATGCCCAACGTGAAGGGAAGAGGTTGGATTAGCTGAGACAAACTCAACTTGTACTTTTTGTTGTTGGCCATATTGGCTACAACCAAACTGTTCTTTTTGCTCAAGAATGGTATTTAACACCGCAAATTCAGCTTGAGCTTGCAAATAAAAATTAATAAAACCCGGCCCAGCAATGTCAATTTTGCTAATAACGGCATTGTTTGGTAAGGCATCAACAATTTTTTGTGCCAGATCACGTGGTTTTAAACCTGCTGCTTTGGCAGCAACCATTGCTAAGTTACTTGCCCAGTCGCCATGACTATTGTCGCGAGTACGTTCTAAAGTGCTTTTATTCACCCAATCAGTTGGAATCACTTGCTGTTGCTGTAACTGTTGTAACGCTTTATCTAATAAGGCTTGAAGCTGACTTTTCATGGCACTCAAAAATACAAATAAAAAAGGAACAAAATTGTACCTAAAAATAACAGGGAATAGTTAAAGTTGTTGGACAAAATGTAGGATTAATTTTTAACCCTCTCGCCATGAATCTTGAAACTTATGAATCTGTCGCCGTTCTTTTTTGTTAGGGCGGTGGTCAGGATAGGCTAAGTTTGCTGCTTTACGCTGTTCATTTAAATGCTGACGTTTCGCAAGACTTTCTGTTGTTTCACTATATAACAATTGCGCTTCGGGCGCACCACGACGCACTTCAGACAGAGCTGTAATGACCACAGTTTTATCTTCAAAGCCTTGTTTAATGGTTAACTCCATGCCTACTTTTGCTTCTTTACTGACTTTAACCCGTTGCCCTTCACAATGAACCTTGCCGCCTTCAATGGCATCTTTTGCTAACGAACGTGTTTTAAAAAATCGTGCAGCCCATAGCCATTTATCAATTCGCACTTTATCATCAGACTCAGTCATTAAACATTCTCTAAAAAAATTTGCAGAAGAATAATATTATGCATGATGCTGTGCCATTTTTACGTCGTCAACCTGTCATTATTTTGTTTGGTGTGGTTGCATGGTTGCTAGCTGTTTGGCAACTAACTCAAGTTGCTGTTTTGCAAGGTAAAAGTCTTTATTTTTTACTCATTGCACTTAATGGTATTGGTGCATTATTTGCCCTATTAAGGCTTTTTTGGCTGATAGTAACCTCAAGACGTTGGCAAATAGATAATCAAGATATTTTTATTTGGGGATGCTTAATTGCAGGGTATGGCAGTGCTTTTTGGTTGGCACATTATTTACTGCTTCCGCCGATTGAAAGTTTCTTTTTATGTTTTTTATTAGTCAATTTTGCGCCATTGTTAAATCGTTTTAGTGCCTTAGTCGCCAATAGCGTTTTTTTATTGACATCTGTCACTGTTGCCGCCTTACAACATACCTTACCCTTTGTCGTGTTTATGTTGTTTTTGTTATTAGCACAAAGTGCCTTATGGTATATGGCATTTTGTAATATTGCCGAGTGGCAAGCTCATCAAGAAACAGCAACAGCACATGCTCAACTTAGAGCAACACAACAATTATTAAGTGAAGCAGTGGCAAGAAATGAACGAACACGGATTGCCCGTGATTTGCACGACCAAATGGGACATCATTTGGTCGCATTAACCATACAATTACAAATTTTAGAACGTAAATTACCTGAATCTGTGGTGGGTGAGTTAAGTCAAGTGCAAGATTTAGCCAAAGAATTATTTAGTGATGTACGCACCACCGTTCAGCAATTACGTGATGAAGAATCTAGTTTTAATGTTTTATTAGAGTCAATGCTATCAAATATTCCATTTTTGGAATTTGATGTGGATATTAATCAAGAACTGATTGATTTAATTGATGAGCAAATGGCGAATTGTCTATTAAGAGTGGTGCAAGAAGCGATTACCAACAGCTTAAAACACAGCGATGCTTGTCGGTTGTGGATTAGTTTGCTGCCACACGAAAATGGCATTTTATTATTAGTCAAAGATAATGGTCGGCCACGTAAAACAGTTGATTTTAGTTCAGGAAATGGCTTACGCGGTTTAGAAGAAAGAATAACAGAATTAGGCGGCTGTTTAAAAACAATCTCGACACCTGAAGGCTTTACCGTCAGTGTCTTTTTTGCAGAGGAGAATTTGTCATGATTCGCTTATTGGTGGTTGATGACCAAGAATTAGTGCGTCAGGGCATTGTTGCGTTATTAGGCTTTGAACAAGATTTACAAGTGATTGGTCAAGCGGTTGATGGTGAAGATTGTTTGGCCAAATTACCGCTACTAAAACCTGATGTAGTATTGTTAGATATTAGAATGCCCAAACGTAATGGTTTAGATACCTTGCGTGAAATGCGCTTATTAGGTGATTTTACGCCAGTTATTTTGTTAACTACCTTTGATGAGCCAATTACCATTGCTCAAGGTAAACAATTAGGCGCACAAGCTTGTTTATTAAAGGATATTGCCCATGAGCAATTAACGGCTGCGATTAGAACGGTGGCACAAGGTAAAACGTTGGCCAGTCCTAATGTGCCAACACATACTGTTTTTAGTCGCCGTGAATTAGCAATTATTGCTCAGTTGTGTGCTGGTAAACAAAATAAAGAAATTGCACAAGCCTTGCAACTGAGTGCAGGTACGGTACGTAATTATTTATCGATTATTTTAGAAAAGTTAGAAGTGAGAGATCGAACTCAAGCGATTATTCGTTTACGTGAGTTAGGTTTGGCTTAATCATCAAAAAAAATGGCATTAACAGCCAAGTGTTTGCCTATAGAAATTAATTACACTATTTAGTATGACGTTTGTCACTGTGGTTTTGGTCACTTGCTATTTATTATTTTAGCTAAGCTGGCCGATATTCTGGAGAATAGTGTGAGACTAATCGTATTGGTGTTAAGCCTTGTTTTTACTGTATTTACACAAACAGCAATGGCAGCAGTAGAGCGACTAGATATGAAACTCATTTTAGATAAAAATGGCATTAAAATTTGGTCTTATCGTTTGCCAGATAGTCCATATTATGGTTTTAAAGCAGTCACCACCGTAAAAAGCAGCTTAACAGGTGCGGTAGCAATGGTGATGGATACGGATTCAGCGAATCGCTGGTTGTATCGTACATTGGCAGTTGATCCCTTAAAATTAGAGAATAACAACATGGATTTTGTGATTCGAGTAGTGAGTGATTTTCCTTGGCCATTTAAAGATCGTGAATCTGTTGTCAAAGGTAAAGTGACACAAGACCCCGAAACACATGTGGTTAGAATTGACAGTCGCAGTGTTGACAATCATCCTGTCCGTGAAGGTTATGAACGTATGCCAAGCGTTGAGGGAGGGTGGTTATTTAGACCTTTAGCCAATGGTCAAGTCGAAGTAACGATGACAGGTCATGCCGATTTAGGTGGTGCAGTACCAGCAGTGATTGTAAATTTGTTGATTCAAGAACATCCCTATAATTCATTGTTGGGTATGAAAAAATTGATAAACGAGTCGCGCTTTCAAACCGCTCGTTTAGCAGGCATCAAAGAGCCTGTTTGATCCAATAAAAAAGGCGCAAATTGCGCCTTTTTTATTGGGTTATAGCCTCTAGTAAATATTACTGGTTAGCATAACTAGATAAATAAATTTTCATTTGGCTATTGTTAAATGCACCAGCACCTACAAAAATTTGGCTACTTGTAAATGCTAAACCACCACTAGTTATTTCAACGTCTGCTGGAATACGGCCATTGGCTAATAATGTACCAGTACTATCAAATTTTTGTGGAGTTTTGCCACCAACCACATAAATACCGCCTTTACTGTCCACTTCTAATTCATTAATTAAACCAACTTTTTGCGTGTTGCTAGATTTAACATTGCCAGTCGCAGCATCAATAATATTAATAATACGCGTAGGTTGTTGCGATAAACCTAAGACTAAGTTGCCATTAGGTAATATACTGACCTTGGGCATACCTGGCATATTAAATGAGCTGGTATCTGGATCATTAAAGAATTTTGTCCAAACTTGAACACCATTACTATTAATGCGTGTTAAATAAGCACTGTCTTGTGGTTCGTCATTGTAGGTTGCAGCATAAACTGTACCATCGTTAGCAATCGCTAAATCCGCAGGTGGATTTTGTACGTCTGGATGAGCATAAGTCCAAACTGGGCTTAAATTAGCATTATAACGACGAACATAACCTGTACCAGCGGTATAAATGCCTGTGCTATGAATGGCAACATCCCATAATGGCGCAATTTGTGCGACGGTATTGCTTAAATTGCCATTAACATCAAATACAAATAAGTCTCGACCTGCAACATAAACTTGATTGTTGCTAATTTCGACATCACGAATCATCGCATCAGCACCAATTAAGGTACTGATATTACGTTGCCATTGTTTTACACCATTACTATTAAATTTGACGATACTGCTTTCGGTCACAGCATAAATGCTACCATCACTACCTAAAACGGAATGCCAAGGACGGTCATAGACATCTAAATCAGTTGATGACTTCCATAATAAAGTACCATTTGTGGCCGTTTTAAAGACAACTAACTCATCGTTTGCTGAGCCAGTATAAGAGGATGAGCCAACACTAATCACTGCTCCCACAGGATCATAAATAACTTGATGAATGGTTTCGTAGCGTTCTTGTTGTTCATTGAGCGAAAACCACTTTTCCCATGTTGGGGTCATTTGTGCCGCAGTACAAGCTACTAAGCCTAAAACGACAGCACTGACAGAAACTACATGGGCAGAAGTTTTACTAAAACGCATAATCAATACACTCTTAACAACTATTTGATGTGATTATTATACGAGTGTATCGTTGATAGTTGGTGACAGCATTTGCGAGATGATGACAAGTTTTTTGATGGATGGCGAAAATTTAACTAATTGATTTTAAATAATTTGTTTAGAGTGTTTGCTCTAGTAAATTAGAGCTTTTACTCTATGGTTTGTTGCTTTTTTTGCCTAGTAAATTTAATGGTAATTTTAAATAAACTACACCATTAGTGTCGGCTGGTGGAAAAGCTCCTGCACGAATATTAATTTGAATAGCAGGAATAATTAAGCGAGGCATAGCTAAACTGGCATCGCGTTGTTGGCGCATTTCAACAAATTGCTCTTCGCTAATTCCTTGACGGATATGAATGTTTTTTTCTTTTTGTTCTTTAACCGTACTTAGATAATGGTATTCTTTACGTTCGATTGGTGGATAATCATGACACATAAACAACCGTGTTTCGTCTGGCAAAGACAAAATTTTTTGAATAGAATGGTATAAAGTTCGGGCATCACCTTGGGGAAAATCACAGCGAGCAGTGCCCACATCAGGCATAAATAAACTATCACCAATAAAAACCGCATCTTCAATTTGATAGGCAACATCAGCAGGGGTATGACCTGCAACCAAAATGACCTTGGCACTGAGTTGGCCAATGCTGAATTGTTCGTTGTCTGTAAACAAATGATCAAATTGTTGGCCATCTGTTGCAAAATCTGGCTCTAAATTAAAGAGTTGTTTAAAAACTTTTTGTACTTGAGTTATTTTTTCACCTATACCAATTTTGCCACCTACTTGTTGTTTTAAATAAAATGCGGCACTAAGATGATCGGCATGAGCATGGGTTTCTAAAATCCATTCAACAGTCAATTTTTCTTGTTTAATATATGTTATTAATTGGTCGGCAAATTTGGTGAAGGTACGGCCAGATTTGGCATCAAAATCTAATACAGGATCAATAATGGCAGCCGTAGAGTTTGTTCCAGCACTTACGATATAACTATAAGTTTCGGTTTCTGGTTCAAAAAAGGCTTTAATTGTTAACTCAGCCATTGTTTTTGTCCTCAAATTAGATTTAATACGAGCAAATAATCAAAGTCGCTATATTAATTAATAAAATGTTTTTTTGTATAGTGTTGTGTATAATTTAATGAGTATGTCATATGTCAGATTTAGCACAAATGCAAGCGGCTGCTGGAAAAGCATCTAGTTTATTAAAAGCTTTATCTCATCCTGATCGATTGATTCTATTATGTCAATTATCACAAGGAGAATATTGCGTCAGTGAATTAGAAGAAATGTTGGGGATTCATCAGCCAAGTTTGTCACAGCAATTAGGTGTGTTGCGCCAAGAGTCACTGGTTGAAACCCGACGTGATGGCAAACAAATGTACTATCGGATTGCGAGTGAAGATGCCTTAGCCATTTTACAAGTGTTATATAACCGTTTTTGCCCACCCAATTAAATTTGAGAGTCTTAAATGTTGATAGATTGGCCTGCTTTTACGCCCTACAGTGCTTTGATTGGTGGTGTATTAATTGGTTTAGCCTCAGCAATGCTGATTATGTGTGTAGGGCGAGTAGCAGGCATTAGTGGTATTGTTGGTGGATTATTTTCTGGTCAGCATCATGAAGCTTGGCGTTGGTATTTTTTAATGGGGTTATTGATTGCCCCGTGGTTATATCAACTGTTTGCCGTGTTACCGCCAATGCAAATTAGCAATAATATCCCTTTGTTAATAGTGTCAGGTTTATTAGTAGGCTTTGGTACACGTTATGGTAGTGGTTGTACCAGTGGTCATGGTGTTTGTGGTTTATCTTATTTGTCTTTGCGTTCTTTAGTGGCGACCTTAAGTTTTATGGCAATGGGATTTTTGACAATGTATGTCATTAAACATCTTGTTGCTTAAAGGAGGCTGTCATTATCATGTTTAAAATCATTGCGTTATTATCGGGTATTATTTTTGGTTTTGGATTAATGCTTTCTTGATACCAACCTAACAAATTGTCAAGTAGCGTTTGTTGTATTTCTTTCGGTTTGCGTGATATACTTCTAAGATGAGTATGGACAAATTTGAAAACT
>NZ_CALETI010000298.1 GCF_937920075.1 uncultured Agitococcus sp. | reverse complement strand
CAGTCCCTCGCTAAACCAGCAGAACAAAAAGACCTCTTAGAGATAGCCAATAAAATCAAATCTTAGTTATTTCACGTGGAACTGTTTGCGTATATTCGTGACTTGATCTACATTTTTTTGTTCCATGTCTAACTTACCCTTTTCTGCTAACAACTTTAATGTTTCTATTTCATGTGTAACGAGTTCTTTTGCCCTAGTGATAAGATAGTCCTCTGTGTTTTTACTTGGGTCATCTAAAACCTCTGCAAACAAGGCATTTAAAAAGCCTTTTTTTTGTACAGGGTCGGCCATATCCCAACCCAAACCAATGGTGATTTGTGACAAGTCATTTTCTTCTTTACGCAAAGAAATTGCTTCGCCTTTCTTTAAACTTAATACCATTGTTATATCCTCATCATATTTGATTTAAGGCAAGTGCTATATTAACTTCACCGACATACTGACCAACCTTGATGGTCACTGGTGGCAAATTCGAGGTTAAACATGATTGCAATAATAGATACGGTAAATTTACACCTGCAACACAAGACATCGCCATACCTCCAGAAGGTCTTGCATTAATTTCTAACAATCTAATGCCATTTTTACCTGCTCTAAATTGAATATTAAACTGAGCATTTAATTTAAAATGTGTCGTTAGCTGTTGGCACATCATGGCAATTTCAGGATTATTATCAATATATTGGCGTGGCACTCCTTTTTGTGCCATAAACTTACGCCGTTGTACCGCTGCATATAACTGTCCATGAATAGCTAAACAATCCACACTCCATTCATCACCATCCAAAAACTCCATTAACAACAATTTACCAAAGCTATTTTGCTCAAGCATTGCCTGCCGTAACTCTTTTAAACCAACAATATATTCTTCACCACTTAAAATATGCTGCAAACAATCGCCTTTTTCATCAATTTTTCTAAAACCTAAGCCAAAAATAGAAATAGCTGGCTTAATAGACAAACAATCATGACGACTGCGTAAATCTTGATATGCTTGCTCAAATTGCGCTAAGTTTTGTATGGTCACCGTTTCGGGTAACACAGCAATTTCTGTTGGTAAATGTGCGGTAAAACGACTTTTATCTTCCAACAATTTTAAGGTGTCACTGTCTGCCACCAATACAACTTGTACACCCTGCTGACGAAATAAGTCTTGATATTGTGCAATGGTTTCTGCTTCTTTGCCCACCACAAAAATATCAATCTTATGTTGCTGACAAAAGGCTAAACACCAATCAACATAGGCTTTAGCCACCAAACCACTTGGCTCAACATAACTTTCGTCTGCTACCAACAAACCACGTGCATGTGCTTGAGTATGACTAACGATTAAATAAAACTGTTTGGCGACATCCTGCTGTTTAATTAATTGAACAATGTTATACACAAAAGAAAACGACTTGTTATACCAGACACGTGTCATAAAAATTCTCTAAAAAAAAGAGGCGAAAAGCTCGCCTCTTTTAGGGTCTATTAACTGACGCTTATAAATAACTGCGAATTTGTGGCATTAATTGTTCAAAGGTACGACCTTGACCATTTTCACCAATCGCATGCATTTTCCACTCACCATTATGCTTATACAATTTCGCCATAATTTGTGCAGAATGATCGCCTTGGCAAGATAAGTTATAACGCGCAATTTCTTGATTGTTTGCCGCATTAATTAAACGACAAAAGGCATTTTCAACTTGTGAAAAGCTTTGGCCTGTAAAACTATTGACGGTAAAAACCAAACTTTTTACCTGTGCAGGCACACGGCTTAAATCAACACTGATTTGCTCGTCATCACCTTCACCTGCACCCGTACGATTATCACCACTATGTTTGATGCTAGTATCTTTGCTTTGTAATTGTCTAAACCAAACAATATCCACCATTTGACCAGCTTCATCAAACATTAAACAAGAAGAGTCCAAATCAATTTCGGCAGAACCACCACCAAAACCAAAAAAACCTTTCTTTTTGGCAACATCCCAGCCTAATCCCATAATCACACGAGTTAAACCAGTACCCGCTTCTTTTTCTAAAGAAATTTTTTGCCCTTTTTGTAAATTAACGGCCATTTTTACTCTCCACGTTTAAATAAATTACAATTAACCATTACCTGCGGTTGAACTACGCATCCACGCAATAAAATTATCTTTATTACGTGAGCAAATCACTACCTTTCCTTTACCCGAAAATCTTAACACTACGCCTTCACCACTGGTGACACTATTCACCAAACGTCCCATTAAACCACCACCTTGACTGGTACCTAAAGAGACTTTGTGTTGCAAACGACTATCCCATGCCACTACGTGAGCATTATCAATAATTACATCTTTGTTTGGTTCAACATCTAAGGTAAATAATGAGCCCATGCCCGAAACTATTAATTTGCCAAACCCAGAAGCCTCCGAATAAAAAAAGCCGCCAGCCTGACCAAACATACTCATTAATGCACCTTGTACACTTAATTGCTCCATACGCGATACTAAACTTACACCTGTTTCTGCCGCGACAAATGCACCATCACTTAAACAATAGCTACTTGTTCCTACGTCTAAAATTTGCATTCCACCCATTAACACAGGCGACAACAAACAATCACCTGCACCGCGTACCGCTTCAATATGTTGCTGAAACAACGATTCACCATTAGCAAAACTACGCATTAAAGCTTGACCAAAACCACCCATTTTACCTTTTAAATCTAAGGTATCTTCCATCATCACCATCGAGTTGGATTCACAATAGATTTTTTCGCCCTGTGTTAAACTAACGTGCAAAAACGGGTCAACTTCACCTGTGACTGTAAACTGTGCCATTTATTTACTACCTGCTTTCCAATTAAAACCAAAGCCAAACCATTTATCCATATCGGGATGACCATGAAAATATTCAACTAACTTGGT
>NZ_CALETI010000297.1 GCF_937920075.1 uncultured Agitococcus sp. | reverse complement strand
TATATGCCGCCTCGTCCGCCTTTTATTCGCATGGAGGCCGAAAACTATATCGTACGCTATACACCACTCAGTAAAACACAAACATTACGAGAGGTAGAAGGCTTTATTAATCCTGGTGGTTCATCACCTGCTTGGGCTATCAATTTTGTTAGTGGTAAAGGACCTTACACCAATATGATGGGTATTAGACGTATGTCTCTGTTGCCTCAATATGCGGACAGCAAAGAGCCTTTACCGTATACTTTTTTTGAATAATTCATTTCTTGGGGGAGAAGAATGAAAATAATAAAACAGCTTTGTATACCTTTTTTCATACTTAGTGTTGCAACAACCGTTAGTGCAGCAGATAAAGACTTTGAAGATTTACGAAGTGATAATGTAAGTTCTGATTGGCGTTTGTCAAAGAATGATAAACGCCATGACATTAAAGTTTTTATCAAAAATGAAGAAGGCAAAAGCATTCGCTCTTTCCGTGTTGAGGCTGCATTTGATGCCCCCATAGAAACGGTTGCACGTGTTCAAGGCGATGTTGAAAATTATATTAAATGGTATTTTGAGGTATTAGAAGTTAAGCTTTTACGTAAAGTGTCTGACCGAGAGTACATTTTTTATATGGTTCATGATGCCCCTGTTGGTATGCCTGATCGTGATGTTGTGCTAAAAGCCACTATTGAACCGATGACCTCTCATAAGCCATTTATTGTTGTCAAAATGAATGCTCTACCTGATTTTATTCCTGCCAAAGCGCCCTATGTACGTATGCAAGCTGAAAATTATGTCATTAAAATCAGCCCAATTAGCAAAGAACGTACTTTATTAGAGGCTGAAGGTTATATTGATCCAGGTGGAGTAGCGCCTTCTTGGGCGGTTAACTTTGTCCAAGGTAAAGGACCATATACCAATATGATGGGCATGCGTAGAATGGTTGAGTTACCACAATATCGTAATGCCAAAACGCCATTGCCATACACATTTTTTGAATAGATATAAGGGGGTTTAAAGCCCCCATCATTGCCTGAAAGGAGTCAAGAGTTTTTTACTCGTTAGCATGATATCTATCTGGATAAACAATTAAAGCTTTATACAGAGCATAAAAGTAATAGCACCACCCTAGTACTAAAAAGAGAGGATATTATGAAGAGCATCAAATACCCATTGATTGCCTTATTAGGTTTTACAATAAATAATCATGCTTTTGCTGAAAACGCATTAGATGATCTTAGAGAAAATAACTACTCAAAAAATGAATGGCGTTTATCTAAACATGACAAACGACATGATATTAAAGTCTATATTAAAAATGAAGATGGACAAAAAATCCGCTCCTTTAAAGTTGAAGCCCTTTTAGACACCAACATTGAAACCTTATCAAGAATTCAATCTGATATTGAAAATTATAGTCGTTGGTATTTTGCCACTTTAGAAACTAAGCTGCTCAAAAAAGTGTCCGATAAAGAATACATTTTTTATATGGTTCATGATGCACCTTACGGCAATCCTGACCGTGATGTGATTATGCGTGCTGTTATTGAGCCAATGACCAAAAAAAGACCGTATGTACAAATTAAAATGGAAGCATTACCGACTTACTTGCCTGTCATCCCTCCTTATGTGCGTATGGAAGCAGAAAATTATATTGCCCGTTGGACCCCTGTTGGTAATAATCAAGTTTTACTCGAAGCTGAAGGTTTTGTGAATCCCGGTGGCAATGCTCCTTCTTGGACTGTTAACTTTATTCAAGGTAAAGGCCCTTATGCCAATATGATGGGTTTGCGTCGTATGATAAATCTTCCTAAATATAATGAGGCTCAAACTCCCATTCCATTTACTTTTGTCGAATAAAAAAGGGGCTTGTAAGCCCCTTTTTTATGTTTGTGCATCAACCATGACGTTTAGCAAAGTCTTGCATAAAACTCACTAAGGTATCAATGCCTTCTTCGGGAACGGCATTATAGATACTTGCACGCATACCACCGACAGAGCGATGACCTGCTAAGTTTAATAATTGATTAGCTTCGGCTTCTTTTAAGAAAGCTTTGTCTAAACTGCTATCTGCTAAGGTGAATGGCACATTCATCATTGAGCGGTTGGCAATTGCGACAGGGTTTGCATAAAAACCACCACTACCATCAATTGCTGCATACAATTTTGTGGCTTTACGACGGTTAATTTCGGCCATTTTTTCTAGGCCACCCTGAGTTTTTAACCACTGAAACACTAAACCAGACAAATACCACGCATAAGTTGATGGCGTGTTATACATAGAGCCATTATCAGCATGGATTTTGTAATCAAGCATGGTTGGTGTGCCTTTGATGGTTTGCCCCAATAAGTCTTCACGCACAATCACAACTACCAAACCTGCGGGGCCAATATTTTTTTGTGCGCCCGCATAAATGAGGCCAAACTTAGACACGTCTAAGGGTTCAGCCAAAATAATCGACGAATAATCGGCCACTAACGGCACATCACCCACCTCAGGAATAAAGTCAAATTGCACACCATGAATCGTTTCATTTGGGGTATAGTGCAAATAAGCGGCATCAGCATTACGTTGCCATGATTCAAAGGCTGGCACTGCGCGGAAGTTATTGGCTTCATCACTAGCAACCACATTGACTTGGCAGAATTTTTTGGCTTCTTTAATGGCTTTATCAGACCACATACCGGTATTAACATAATCGGCAGAAGTTTTACCACGCAACAAATTCATCGGAATCATGGCAAATTGTTGTGATGCACCGCCTTGTAAAAATAACACTTTGTAGTTACTGGGCACATTTAATAAATCACGTAAGTCTTGCTCTGCTTGTTCAGCAATCGCAACATAATCCGCACTACGGTGACTCATTTCCATCACCGATAAACCTTTGCCTTGATAGTCAACCAATTCGGCTTGGGCTTGTTTTAAAACGGCTTCGGGTAATGCAGCTGGACCTGCACAAAAGTTATATGCTCTCATGAAAATACCTTAACTCATTGAGCCTCTAACAGAGGCTCTGTCAAACTTAAATCATTAAACCGCTTCAGCTTGTTCGTCAGTGCTCGCTACGACTGTTTCTGTTGCAACTACCACTTCTTCGGTGTTGTCCGCCTCAATCACCTCTTCTTCGGGTGCATCAAGACTGACTACCGCCACCAACTGCTCATCATTACTTAATCTAATGAGCGTAACACCTTGTGCACTACGAGACATGACGGATACTTCATCAATACGAGTACGTACCAACGTACCCATATCCGAAATTAATAATAAGTCTTTGCCTTCGCCTGCTTGCACAGCGGCAACCAACTCGCCATTACGCTCACTGGTTTGAATCGCTAATACGCCTTGTCCACCACGTTTACGCAAGGTAAATTTGCTGACAGGCGTACGTTTGCCATAACCATTAGCACAAGCAATTAATACTTGTGCTTGGCCAGCTTTTAACACCACTTCTTCGCTGTCATTTTCTTCAACATCAGGGGTTTCAACAACTTCTACAGCTTCTTCACCTTCGGCCAATTCGCTATCTGCTAATAATGCCGCATTTTCAGCAAGTTCGGATGTTGCCAACATCGACACAACATGAGCACCAACAGGTAAACGCATACCACGTACACCTGTGGCATTACGTCCCATAGCACGAACATCAGTTTCTCTAAAGCGAATCGCTTTACCCTGATTGCTAAACAACATAATGTCTTGTTGACCATCCGTGACAGCCACACCAATTAAGGTGTTATCACCTTCTAAATTAATGGCATTTAAACCTAAGCTACGTGGACGAGAGAATGCAGATAATTCCACGCGTTTTACCGTACCATCGGCGGTTGCCATGAAGATATATTGACCTTCGGCATATTCACGCAATGGTAAAATAGCGGTAACTTTTTCGTCATTGGCTAATTGCAACAAGTTAACTAATGGCTTGCCTTTTGAACCACGGCCAGCTTGTGGCAAGTCATACACTTTAATCCAATGCACACGACCTAAAGAGGTAAAACACAATACAGTGTCGTGAGTGCTAGCCACCAATAAATGTTCAATATAATCTTCATCTTTCATGCTAGTTGCAGATTTACCACGACCACCACGTTTTTGTGCTTTATAATCACTTAAAGGCTGCGTTTTGGCATAACCTGTATGCGAAATGGTTAAAACCACTTGCTCGTCTGGTGTTAAATCTTCACGGCTTAAATCTAAACGAGAGGCAATAATTTCGGTTTTACGACCATCGCCATAAGTGGCTAAAACTTCTTTTAACTCGCCACGAATCACATCCATCAACAAATTAGAATCGGCTAAAATCGCTAATAATTCAGCAATCTTGCCTAATAATTCTTCGTATTCTGCTAAGAGTTTATCTTGTTCTAAACCTGTTAAACGGTGTAAACGTAAATCTAAAATCGCTTGGGCTTGTTCGGGCGATAATTTATAGCCATTTTCAACCAAACCTAAATATTCAGCTAAGGTTTCAGGACGACAGGCATTTTTATCACCTGCACGCTCTAACAAGGCTAAAACGCCACCTTCTTGCCAGACTTTTTCGAGTAAACGCTCTTTGGCTTGTGCACCTGTTGCCGAAGTTTTAATTAATTGAATAATTTCATCAATATTGGCTAAAGCAACCGCTAAACCTTCAACAATATGACCGCGTTCACGCGCTTTGCGTAATTCAAAAACGGTACGACGGGTAACAACTTCTTGACGATGACGCACAAAAGCAGCAATCAAATCGCGTAAATTTAAAATGCGTGGCTGACCATCTTGTAGAGCCAACATATTAAAGCTAAAAGAAGACTCTAACGGTGTTTGAGCAAATAAGTTATTGACTAATACTTCGGGGTTTTCACCACGTTTTAAGTCAATAACAATACGCATACCATCTTTGTCAGACTCGTCACGTAGTTCGCTAATGCCTTCAATCTTTTTGTCTTTGACTAATTCGGCAATTTTTTCAATCACGCGGGCTTTGTTAAGCTGATAAGGAATTTCGGTAAACACCACCGTATGACGAGAGGTTTTGCTATCGGTTTCAATATGATACTTGGCACGAATTAAAATGCGGCCACGACCCGTACGATATGCATCAACAATGCCACTACGACCATTAATAATGCCGCCTGTTGGAAAGTCTGGGCCAGTCACATAGTGCATCAAACCATCAACAGTAATGTCATTATTATCAACATAAGCCAAACAAGCATTAATCACTTCGGTAATGTTGTGTGGCGGAATATTGGTGGCCATCCCCACCGCAATACCTGATGAACCATTAACCAGCAAATTAGGAATACGGGTTGGTAACACCGCAGGAATCATTTCGCTGCCATCATAGTTGGGCAACCAATCGACGGTTTCTTTTTCGAGGTCAGCCAATAAATCGTGTGCCAAACGGGTCATACGCACTTCGGTATAACGCATCGCAGCAGGCGCGTCACCATCTACCGAACCGAAGTTACCTTGACCATCAACCAATAAATAACGCAAGC
>NZ_CALETI010000296.1 GCF_937920075.1 uncultured Agitococcus sp. | reverse complement strand
ATAGTAGTTCACGTAACACTGAAAATACTAGCTACGAGCCTGATAAAGTGCGCGTTGCCGAAATTGAACGTGATAAAGCTTTACAGCTTGCCGACCGAGAAAATGAGCGCATTGGTTTAATGAAAGAAGCACAAATGGAGCTAACCGAATTTAACGCACGGATGGAAGCTGCTGTGATAGAAGCCAAAGCACGCGGCTTTCATGCGGTACAACAATCACTCATGACAATGGCCAAAGAGCTCAATATACTCGCCGAAGAGCGCATGATTTTAATCGAAAATGGCAATTTAGATATTATCAACCGCGTAGAAAGTATGTATCAAGAGTTAGAAAACAGCATTAAAAACAATGACTTTATGACAGCCAAGCTCCCTTCATTGCTGGCCATTCAAAATCAATTTCCTGAAGGCTCAGACTTGCGTCAAAGTTATGGTCAGGCGATTGGCTTGCAAATCAACCATGAGTTTCAATTTGTCGCGACACAAATGCAGCAACTTGGCGACCGCCGTAAAGCCGTTGTTACATCGGTATTAGCCACTAAAGACAAAATTCATGACCATATTAACCATATAGTCACCACACGCATAGCTCATTTAGAGCAATCTCAAATGACTTTAGCGGCACCACAAGGCAATAATAACTTAGCGATTGAGCAAAGCTCACAAGCTGCGATTGCTAATAACAAATAATCAGTAAAATCGTAGGGGCGTGATCCTCGCACCCAACAAACATCAAGGCGCAATCATGCACCCCTACTATCAAAAACACATAGTTAAAATTATCAAGACTCGGATAATTATCGATGAAAAAACTTCTACCACTTATTGCAGCCTTGCTCAGTGCCTGTAGTATAGTAGCCTGAATGGAGCATCGCGGAATACAGGACTAAATCTCTAAAAACAATGCCTTGTGTATATTCATACAAAACCTTTCTTTTTATAACCCGTATTTCGCTAAGCTGCATACGCGGCTACGGCAAATATGGTTGGTTATCGCGGGTTTCATCCCTCAACCACACGCTACAAGACTTTTAACAATTCTGTGACAGGCAAAAATAATTTTAAAGGCTGACTAGGCAATGCCCTAAAACCCATAGTCTGATAAAACTGTGCTACCTGTTGATTTTTAGCATCAACCGCAACTACCGTCACACCAGCAATTGCGGCTATCTCACAAACTCTATGCAAGGCATGAGACAATAACACCTTCCCCAATCCCTTTCCTTGATGACTAACATCAACCGCAAAACGTCCAATATATACCGTTGGAATAGGATAACGTGCTAAACGCTTTTGTATTTCAGCAGGCATTTCTTCAAAAGCAATCGCGCCAACATTAAGACTATAAAAACCAATAATTTGCTGCTCTGGTGTATAAGCCACATAAGTTTTATTTTGCTGTCGCTTTTGTTGTTGTAAAGCATAAAGCTGAATAAAATTGTTTAAATCCTCCTGCCCACAGTCAAATGTTTTGCGTTGATGGTGTTTATCTAACAAAGCGATAATATATTGCGTCATTTAGATAACGCCATCAAATCACGCAAAGCTTGTGTTGGTTCTTGGGGATTATCTAACGCGTCTAACAAAGCATCTCTGTCGGCATTCGCTAATAGCCACACTTGATGTTGGTTTATAATTCGTAAAGCCGCTTCGTATGATTGATTAAGCATGAAGGCACTCAAATTTGTACCCATAAGTTGAGCCGCTTGTTCAATAACTTGTTTAGCTTGAGCAGATGCGCGTAAATTAATACGCTCCATCGCAATAGTTTGATTGTGCATGACAAAGACCTTTTGTACATAACTATTATGTACATTATAGTCAAAAACAATCAACATAAGGTATCAATCTTGACATTTACTTTAACTTGGTTACAAATCATCTTAGCCCCTAGTAATAGACTATATTGGACATCCGCATGACTAATCCCCTACTCCCCCAACAACAATTGCCTGCTTTTTCCCAAATCACCCCTGAGCTTGTTGTTCCTACCATCGAACAACTATTAAGCCATAACCGTGAAAAAATTGCCGCCATTGCAGACCAACAGCAACCCACATGGCAATCATTACCTGCTCAGCTAGAAGAACTAGATGACACACTCAGCAAAGCATGGTCGTTAGTCAGTCATTTAAATGCTGTTACCAACAGCCCTGCTTGGCGTGATGCGTATAATCAGTGTTTAGCTAAAATTTCTGCCTATTACACCGAAATTGGCCAAAACAGCAAACTCTATCAAAGCTACCAACAATTAGCCGACAGTGCCGACTTTGAACAACTCAGCACCGCCCAACAACAAACTATTAAAAACGCCCTACGCGATTTTAAACTCAGTGGTGTGGCCTTAGCTGATGACAAAAAACAACGTTTTGCCGACATCGAAGAACGTTTATCAGCCTTGAGTGCTAAGTTTGCCGATAATTTATTAGATGCAACACAAGCATGGCATAAACCCTTAACCGACACTGAATTACAAGGCTTACCCGAAGCGCATCAAGGTTTACTGGCACAATTAGCCCAACAACGTGGCTTAACAGGTCATGTTGCCACCTTGGATATTCCTGCATATTTAGCAGTAATGACTTACGCCAATGACCGTGCTTTGCGCCAAGAAGTTTATACCGCTTATGTGACCCGTGCTTCCGAATTAAGTGCCGATGGCAAATTTGATAACTCCGCATTCATGGCCGAAATTTTAAGTTTGCGTTATGAGCAAGCGCAATTATTAGGTTATGACAACTACGCACAATTATCCTTAGTGCCCAAAATGGCCTCTTCGGTTGATGTGGTCATGCAGTTTTTACAAGAGTTGGCGCAACGCGCCAAACCTGCGGCACAACAAGACTTAGCCGAATTACGCGAATTTGCTGCAACGTTGGGAATCAATGATTTGCAACCGTGGGACACCAGTTATGTCTCGGAAAAACTCAAACAGCAAAAACACAATTTGTCGCAAGAAGTATTAAGAGCGTATTTCCCTGCGCCGATGGTGATTGATGGTTTATTTAAAATTGCTGAACGTTTGTATGGCGTAGACATTCGCGCTCAACAAGTTGATGTTTGGGCAGAAGATGTTACCTATTACACCATCAGTGAACAAGGCAAAACCATTGCCTCATTTTATTTAGACCCTTATGCCCGCGCCAATAAACGCGGTGGTGCATGGATGAGCAATTGCCAATCACGCCGCGCGACACAACTACCCATTGCCTTTTTAACCTGTAACTTTAATCCCCCTGTTGGCGACAAACCTGCTTTATTAACTCATGATGAAGTGATTACCTTGTTCCATGAGTTTGGTCATGGCTTACATCATATGCTGACCGAAGTCGATGTCACGGCTGTGGGTGGGATTCATGGTGTGGCGTGGGATGCGGTGGAGTTACCCAGTCAATTTATGGAACATTGGTGTTGGGAAGAACAAGCCCTTGCCTTAATGACTCAACATATCGAGACAGGCGAGGCCTTGCCTAAAGTATTATTAGACAATTTGTTAGCGGCAAAAAACTTTCAATCAGGCTTACAAACCTTACGCCAATTAGAGTTTGCCCTGTTTGATTTGCGTATTCATAGCCAAGCACCTTTAACCGCGCAAGGCATTCAAGAGACATTAAATGCGGTACGTAATGAGGTTAGCGTGATGTCACCTCCTGCCTTTAATCGTTTTCAGCATAGTTTTAGCCATATTTTTGCAGGTGGTTATGCCGCAGGTTACTACAGCTATAAATGGGCAGAAGTGTTGTCGAGTGATGCCTTTTCGCGCTTTGAACAAGAAGGTATTTTTAACCGCGAAACAGGCTTATCGTTTAGACAAAATGTGTTGGCCAAAGGCGGCAGTCAACCTGCTTTAGAGTTATTTGTGGCGTTTAGAGGCAGAGAACCAAATATTGATGCGTTATTGCGTCATAGTGGCTTGGAAAAAGCTTAATTTTTAATCCCCCTAATGGCCAAAGTATCATGGTCATTAGGGAGATATTCAAGTGGTAAAAAACATGCTCAAGAAACGTTTTATTGCAGGGGCAACTTGCAAACAATGTCAAAAACAAGATGTGATTCGTTGGTGTAAAGACAGCGAAACCGATCAAGAATGGATTGAGTGCGTAAGCTGTGGTTATCACGAAAATCGTGCTGATGCAGTGATGCAAGCCGAGCACCCACAACAAAACGAGAGTGTTGTTAATATTGTTAGGTTTAAATAGGTAAACTTATGAATGCGACACAGTTAGTCCAAAATTACCCTAAAATTATTTTGTTTGATGGTGTGTGTAATTTGTGTGCCGCATGGGTGCAATTTGTCGTTAAACGCGACAAACTTGGACAGTTTAAGTTTGCCTCGGTGCAATCTGCCGAAGGCCAAGCCCTGTTAACGTGGTGTGGTTTGCCAACGACTCAATTTGATACGATGGTCTATATAGAAAACGGCCAAGCCTATTACAAAACTCAGGCTTTTTTTAAAATTGTCGCGCAATTTAATTGGGCATGGCGTGTGTTTGCTAAAGTCTCACAAATTATGCCTGTCGTCATCCGTGACTGGCTCTATGATCGTATCGCCCAAAATCGTTATCGTTTATTTGGCAAACGTGATGTTTGTTTAATGCCTAATGCACAACTTAATCAACGCTTTTTAAATGTTGATTAAGCATAATGCCGCTCTAAATACTCTTGTAATAACGCTTTTATAGACAAGGGTTTACTCAACACATACCCCTGAATTAAATGACAGCCAAACTGACGTAAATAACTTAACTGTCTATCGGTTTCTACGCCTTCCGCCACTACCGCTAAGTGCATATGTTTACCTAAGTCTAAAATGGTACGCACAATCGCTCTATCGCCGCGGTCATCAGGTAAACCCATCACAAAAGAACGATCAATTTTGAGTGAGGAGATAGGCAACACTTTTAAACGGGTTAAAGACGAATGTCCCACGCCAAAATCATCCAAACTAATTTTAAAGCCTAATTTGCGTAAAGAACGCATCACACCAATGACTTTATCTGGTTGACGCATAATCATGCCTTCGGTAATTTCTAAACACAAATAACGTGGAGCTAGACCACATTGCTCAGCAATTTCATTAAGTTCATACGGCAAACTGGGATTAGTAAACTCCAAAGCAGCCATGTTAACGTTAAGTTGTAAATCCTTAAAACCTGATTGTTGCAAATGCAGTAAGTCTAAACAGGCTTGTTTAAATACCCAACGACCAATTTGCACAATCAACCGACTTTGCTCAGCAATGGGAATAAACACATCGGGATGGACAATATCACCATTGGCTCGTCGCCAGCGAATTAATGCCTCAACCGCGACCATACGCATTCCCACCGCGTTAAAATCAAAAATTGGCTGATAGTCCAAAAAGAATTGTTGTTTAACTAAGGCATGATGCAATTCCGCTTCGATAGTAATTTGTTGAACCAACAATGACCGCTCTTTGGCCAAATCTTCCGAGCTATCTTCAGACACAAAAGTCAACGCATTACGACCACGCTGTTTGCTTTTGTACATCGCCATATCTGCACTTCGTACTAACTCCGCGCTTGTCCAGCCATTATCAGGAAAAACACTCACTCCAACACTGGCAGAAACGGTTAATTCATGGCCTGCAAAATAAAAGGGGGTTCGTGCTGCTAACAAAACTTGTTCGGCAAGTATCTGTAATTCGGGCAAACTTTGGCTATTACGCGCCAAAATAGCAAATTCATCGCCCCCTAAACGACCAATAATACTATTTTCACCGACTAAATTTTGCAAACGGCGAGCAAATTCTTGTAAGACTAAATTACCTGCATCATGGCCAAAACCATCATTAATCGGTTTAAAACGGTCTAAATCAATAAATAACACCGCAAACGATTGTTGATTGGCAGTGGCTTTAAAACAAGCTCGATCTAAGACATCATGAAAATATTGACGATTATAAATGCCTGTTAAGTCATCTATGCGCGCTAATTGTTGAATACTTTCTTGTTGCTCCATGCGTTGAATAGTTTGCGCGACTAACGCGCCAATCATTGCCGACAAATTGGGCAGTTGTGCTTCTTGTTGGCGCGAAAAAAAGCTAAAAAACTCCATCACCCCAACACTATGACGTGTACCATCACTCGATACATACGAAATTGGAAAGGCATATCCCGATTTTAAACCACAGAGCTTGGCACTATTACGGCGCAAAAAACCATAATCATTTTCCATATTTTCAACCCAACTTGGTTGTGACGTATGCCAAACTGTACCCACTAAGCCCTCTCCTGCGCCCATAGACAAGGCCAAACTGTTATCAGTAAAAGGAACTAGAGGTTGTTGTGGATGATGCCAATAATATTTGCAATTTAACCGTGCTTCGGATTGATGACGTTGTTCCATTGCCCAATACGCGCCCCAATCCCAACCCAAATTTTCACACACCAATTGAATCACTTTGGTAATCGCTGCTTCAATTTGTTGCGCCGAGACTAAAAACTGACTGGTGGCAAAACTAAAACGTTCACGCATCAAGGCTAATTTTTCACTGGTATTATCAACAATCACACCCGATTTAATATCGTGGTTAACTGCTAATTCAGTGACTTTTAACCAACGTAAACCATTAAGATGGTGCAATACACGACAATCATAAGCATTTAACTGTATAGATAATAAATTATCTCTAAAATTAGCCTGATCTAAAGGAATAGCTTTTTCTAACACATCGTTTAAATTATAGCTACCAATAGCAATATCTAATAAATGACTTGCACCCTGAGACAATAATAAACGTTGTGAAGGAAGATGTAACCACCAACGGCCAAAGTGTGCCAAATGTTCTACCGACTGTTGAAGCTGATGCAAAATAGGCTGCCAACAACTATCTTGGTTAGCCAAAGTTTGAATCATTTCAACGTCAGGTAATGCTATTTGGCTCATCTTCTACCCCTAACATCTGCAAATTAATGATGTAAAGACTGGACTTACGCATTTCGTTGAAATTATCGCGTTTTGTGAGCATAAAACCGTTACTTCGACTACGCTCAGTAACCATGAAAACGGTTGCAATGCGAATAAATAAGCGGTAACCGCGT
>NZ_CALETI010000295.1 GCF_937920075.1 uncultured Agitococcus sp. | reverse complement strand
TTGTACGATGGCGATTTAGTGTTTCATGCCTTTGAAGTAAACTAGAAACCTAACTAAGTGCGTAAGGCGCAAATACCCGCGCTGATTTATGCAGAAAACAGTAATCACAAACGTCAAAAGATAAGCCGTTGTTGGCTGGGTATTTGTCGCACTTGACGCTTGAGTTAGATACGTTTTGGAGCTTGAGAATGGTAAAAATTACACTGGCACTAGCAAGACCGACAAATGGGTACGAGTCTGTTTTTGACCAATACCCTATTTTGCACAACATTTGGGACGAAGAAAAAACAAAACTAGCTAAAGAAGCCGCCGATGAGTGGCTAACCGCAACGTGTGACGGGCAGATTTTTTTAATTGAGGCAAATAACACAGTGGTTGGTATAACTGGTTGGTGGGAGATAAGCCAAGATGATGCAGGGCTTAGATGGCATGGTATAGCAAGCGGAGAAAGAAACAAAGGCTACTCTTTAGCGGCGATTAAAGCGTTAAAAGACAAACTATCATGCGTTTTTAAATTTTTACATGAGGCGGCCTACACTGAAAAGGCGGCAGCATATTTTAAGAAACTTGGCTTTACCGAGCAAAGCGACCATGTGAAAAAATGCGAGGTTTTAGACTCGGCAGGTGGTGGTAATTTCGTACTGACGATAAGTATCTAACTATTGCATTAACAGGCGCAAGCCCACAACGATTTTTGATTAGCGAGAGGTTACTATGAATGAAGAAAAAACTCAAATAGCGGACGGGGTTGCGTCCACGTTGAATGCGGAGTTAGGCGTAAGTGATAAAAAACGCCTGGATTGGCTTGAGCAAAATATTCATTTTAGGTTGAATTTCCATAAAAAACGATGGTCTTGTACAAGGCCAGTAAGTTCTGAGTACAACACTTACAAGACAATTAGAGAAGCAATAGATGCTGCTATGAATGGCACATGGCAGGACTAAAAAATTATAATCGCTATAGCTACTGCTTCAGTGGCCGTTGTAAATGTCGGTATTCTGATAATTTAGGAATACCCATATAAATATGAAGCCTAACTTTAACGCTAAGAGGTAGCACCCCTCAACAAACTACAACCTGAGATTGA
>NZ_CALETI010000294.1 GCF_937920075.1 uncultured Agitococcus sp. | reverse complement strand
AAGACTAACCCCGAATGGGCTAAATTTTATGGATACATAGATTAAAACCTAACTACCAACGCATAAGGCGCAAGCACTACAACGATAATAGACCTGCATAAGCGATTGGGTGCTTGTCGCACTTAATGCAGAGTTAGACACTGGAATTGCGATGAATACTGACGTAATGTTTTCAAGTGCTACGGACTTATGGGCTACGCCTAAAGCGTTTTTTGATAGGTACAATGCTGTGCATGACTTTGAATTAGACGTTTGCGCGAACGATGAAAATGCAAAGTGTGAGAAGTTTTACACGGTTGTCGAAGATGGCTTAACGCAGGAATGGACAGGCAATGTATGGATGAATCCGCCCTATGGGCGCGAGATTGGTAAATGGGTAAAGAAGGCTTTTGAAAGCGTTTTTGTAGATAAGACGGCAAAGAAGGTTGTTTGTTTATTGCCAGCGCGAACAGACACACGCTGGTTTCACGACTTTTGCACACAAGGGAACATTGAATTTATTAAGGGGCGTTTGAAGTTTGGCGACTGTAAAAACCCTGCCCCGTTTCCGAGCATGGTGGTGATATTTGGTGTCTAACAAATAATTAACTGGTACAACCTAACAAAATCAGACTTTAGATGATGTATGGGGTTGTGTCCAGTTGAATTGGTAGTTAGATACGCTAACTTTTTACGATGAATTTATAGGTTTGAAGCACCTTTGACGCTTCGGAGTATTGATTATGTTTATTGGCTTAATGGGTGTAACAAATGATGGTGTTTTGGTGACTCCAAGCGGAAAGGAGTTATTTAAAGTGCCTTTACGAATTGGAGCAGTCATTCAAAAAATACAGCATTGGGTTGCAAAAAAAACTTGGAAAATGCGTAAAGAGGAAGATGATGAATAGTATCTAACTAATGCAATAAGAGGCGATGCCCCACGCTGATAAACGATACTTTACAGTATCACAAACTTAATAAACTGAGCAACAAGCGGCTGGGGCATTGTCCGCTTGATTGCTGAGTTAGACACGGGGATAACGATGATTGTATTACATGGTTTTGATGAAAATGATTGTGGTGAAATTTTAGCATTTCATGGTAATGATGAGAAATTTGTAATCGGGACGTGGATAAAGCGTGAAGGTTTTTTGCTGCTTAAAGGCGTTAAGGGTCGTATTTATATCGCGTCAAATGATATTGATTCAACACTGTTTTGCTACAAAATGAAAATACAGTTTTTTCTAAAACATAACATTCCTGTTAGTTTTGCTATGGCAGAAATAAGGAATAAAGATGTATTAGAAAGGCTTAATGATTGTGGATATAAGACATTCAATGAAGTTGCAATCCTTGATGACTCAAGAATTGCAAAAGTTTTGAATTACGACATGGATTTTATTAAAATACTTGATAGAGCAATAACAAGTTACACACAATAGTATCTAACTTCAACGCTAAGGGGTAACACCCTTAGCAAACTAAGCCTGTGCAAAGTATGCACAGATACCAAAAAATGCCCCATAAATAGATGGTGCGTTATCCCACTTGAGCGTAAAGTTAGGTTGTGACATAGCGATAACCTAATTATTACACCAATAAATCAAAGGCAAATACTATGACTTTTTCTATAACAGCACAAGAAGTAGAACTTTCAAAAAAGCTGCAATTATTACTTGAAGGCGTTTCTTTTTCGTCAGCACTTATTGCACTAAATCATGCACGAGGCGTTATTTGCTTACAACGCGATAAAATACAAGAAACTTCTACTTTCCGTCCCACAAATGAGGATAATTCTTAATCAGGTTTTGCATTTAATTCTGAATTATCCATAAAATACACCTAGATATATGAGACCTAACTAAAAAATTAAGCCGTAAATGCCCACACTGAAAGCAGAAACTTGACGATTGACTGGGTATTTATCGGCTTGAATGAGAGTTAGAAAGCGTATTGGAGATAGCGATGAAGATAAATAAGAGATGCGTGTTTTGTGGTTTTTTTGACCTAAGATACAAGCGCGTTGGAATAGGTGAGATTGTGCCGTGGGGAAGGCATGAGCATAAGCCATTTGTAGCGGTTGAGTGTAAAAGCTGCAAGGCTATAACAGAGCCGTTTAATGAGAAAAAAGATGCTTTAGAAGCATTTGGAAAGTCTGGAACAAAGATAAGCGTCTAACTAGTATTATTTATCCTAATTGACGTATTAATTTACGTCAGTTTTGATG
>NZ_CALETI010000293.1 GCF_937920075.1 uncultured Agitococcus sp. | reverse complement strand
CAGATGCAGCTTTAGTTTTAGAAGTGATTGCAGGAGGCGATAATTTTGATAGCACTGTTTCTCAAGAACTAGTGCCTGTTTATAGTAAAGAAATTGAAACACAAATTTTGAATGTGACAAATGAATGGCGTATAGGTGGTGATGGTAGGATTTTAGGTAACGGATTGCCATTTATTATGTTGAACTAAGAACTCCATTGTTTAGCCCAATGATGTTAAGGTGAAATCAATTGTTTATTCTGTGTTTATTTCAGGAGTTTATTTATTGTAAGTAAAAGGAGAAATTAGTTTTCATCTCGGAACTATAATCACCTCACAAAATGAGCTGAATATCTGTTATATTCGGCTCATTGTTTAAAATTGTGTTGAGCAAAAGAGATGACAACATGGATTTGGCAACAGCCGCAATGGCCAAACTTTACATGGTCAGACGCAAAAATTTTGCCTAAGCTCCGCCAACTACATCAAAAGATAGGATTTTTACTTGGTCAAAGTAGTTATGATGGTCAGAGTATTGAACTGAGTTTAGAAACTCTATTAAGTAATATTATTGCATCCTCTGCCATTGAAAATGAAAAAATTAATGTTTATTCCTTACGCTCATCTTTAGCGCGGCGTTTAGGATTATCAGCACAACAGTCCTATCCCAGTACCCAACGCTCCGAAGGTTTAGCTAATATTTTATTTGATGCGTTAAATAATATTCATCAAGAGTTAACCGTAGAGCGTTTATTTCAATGGCATGAATGGTTATTTGCAGAGCCTGACTGGACAACAGCAAAAATAAGAGTAGGGCAATGGCGCGGCGAAGAACCGATGCAAGTGGTATCAGGACGTATAGATAAACCAACCATCCATTTTGAAGCCCCTCCTAGAAGTGATTTAGCACAACAAATGATGGTGTTTATCGATTGGTTTAATCAAAGTCGCCATAATCAGTTACTTGATCCTTTATTAAGAGCCGCAATAAGTCATTTTTGGTTTGTGACTTTACATCCTTTTGATGATGGTAATGGTCGTATCACACGCACCCTAACAGATTTAGCTTTAGCACAAATGGATAGGCAAAGTATTCGTTTATATGCCATTTCATCTGCTATTTTGCAGCAACGACAAAACTATTATCGGATATTAGAGCAATCTCAAAAAGGTAATTTAGATATTAGTGAATGGCTACTATGGTTTTTAGAGACTTTAGAATTGAGTGTCAATCAGTCATTACAAAAAATCGAAAGAACCTTATTAAAAGCACGGTTTTGGCAATATTTTGCCCAAACTGATTTGCATGAGGCTCAACGTAAAGTGCTTAATCGCTTGTTAGATGGTGGTGGAAATGGTTTTGAGCAGGGCATTAGTGCCGCTCAATATCAAAAAGTTGCTAAAGTTAGTAAAGCAACAGCCACACGCCATTTAACTGATATGCTTGAGAAGAGTTGCTTAAAATCGATTGCAGGTGGAGGGAGAAGTGTACGTTATCAGGTTAATTTAGAGGTATTAGGCAGCCGTCACCCCAACCCTCTCCCACAGGAGAGGGCGTTCTCTCTCCCTGTGGGAGAGAGCTAGAGTGAGGGTTTAATGTGTGGTTGGGCTGTAGCTAAAATATCAGCAGCCCTTTGTGTCATCTACTTAGCCTTAAAAACAGAACTAATCGTACTGGTCACGTTCGCAAAACCAATAAATCCTTCGGGGGCTAAAGATTTGCCAGTATTTAAAAACGCCACTGAAATCTCACGTGCAGGATCAGCCCAACACAAAATATTAATGAAGCCTAAATGACCAAAGGCGTCGGCAGTATTTGCACCAAAAATCGTCCATAATTTTTCGCCACGCATAAAACCAGCAGAATAACGCATCGGTGCTTTGGCAGAGTGGTCAAACAATAATTTACCGCGTCGTGTTGCATTGTTAATCGTGGTGGTTTCAAACACGCGTTTACCTTGCCACAAACCGCCATCTAACATCATTTGATAAAAACGACACACTTCCTCAGCACTACAATAAATGTTAGCCGCAGGAATAACGGCTTCATGAGCTTCGGGAGAGTTGATTGCAGACGTAATATCACGGTCACTGACACCCAACATATGATGCAGCATTTTGCTAATCACAGGCACTTTATCTAAACCTGTTGGCAAGCTAACCGCTGCTTGATGACGACGATCTTCAGCCATGCCAAAAGTAAAGTGTTCACAACCTAATGGCTCAGCTAAAACTCGTTGTAACAACTGTGGCAAAGTTTCGCCTGACGCTTTTTGGGCAATTGCTCCCAAAATATAACCAGCGGTAACAGCATGATAAGCCTGTTGTTTTTTGGGTGTGCCAACAGGTGGAGATTCGGCCAAAATTTTCACGACTGTATCAAAGTCATACATTAATTCGGGCGTTGGATTGGCAATTGGCATAATCCGAATGCCTGCCTTGTGGGTTAATAAATCATGAATGGTGGTTAAATGTTTGCCATGAGACGCATATTCGGGAATATATTGGCTCACACGATCATGAATATTAAGTTTACCTTCTTCGGCTAATTTATGAATGAGCATAGCACTAATGGCTTTAGAGCCAGAAAACAAACATAATGGTGTATCAGCAGTCGCTAATTTTGAACCATCATCAGGCGATTCACCCGCTGCACCCACGTGGCTATAACCCAAACCACGACTCATGACGATTTGGCCTTTATAACGAATGACTAAGGTAATCGCAGGATGTAAGCCAGTTTTATAATACGCTTCAACACTTTGCCAAATTTTATCAATCGCTGATGACGATAAACCTAAACTTTCAGGTGAACATTCACGGTCTTTGTTGATAGTGGTAATACTTTTTAAATCGCGTGGTACATTAATGCGGTGACCACCTGTTTTAATATAAGGAAGTAAGGTATTAATACGGTCGAATAACATAAAGTCGTGTCCTGTGGTTAAAAATGGACTTGTGTTAGCTATGTGCTCATAATAAATCAAAAATAAATAAAAGCCTTGTTAAACGATGACTTTCGCCCATTAGGATAGCCAATATGCTCATCAATCATCAACAACCTCATATTCCTGCTTATATTGCCATTATTTTGGTTGAATGGGCATTAAGTAAAGGCTTTAGTCAGCAACAGTTGGCAGGCTGCTTAGCCTTAGATAGTTTACAACTGTTATATGCTGATAATTATCGTTTGGCGGCAGAAGATTATGAAAATTTATTAAATCTGTTATATGGTCAAGGTTATGTAGATTTGGGTTTAATGATTGGTACACAAGTGAATGTATCCAGCTATGGTGTGCTGGGACACGCGATGTTAAGTGCGCCAACGGTAGGTGAAGCGATAAAATACGGTTTGGATTATTATCGTTTGACCAGTAGCTTTATGAGTCTAGAATCACTTGAGCAAACAGAGCATTTTATTATTCGTGCTCAATTAGATTATCCCTTGCCTGCCTTGGCACAATTTGCCCCTGAAGAACTAATTTGTGGGTTTACCCACGTAGCACGGCAATTAATGGGTGAAGATTTTTCGCCATTATTTGTTCATTTTATTGGGCAACAATCCAGTTATCATCAAGCCTTGCAAGACTATTTGCGCTGTCCAATTTATTACCAACAAGCCGATTGCCAATTTAGCATGGACAAACGTTTGTTGTCCTTACCATTAAAAACGGCCAATGCACTCACTGCCAAACAATTATTAATTTTGTGCCAGCAATTATTAGCAGAACAACAGCACCATGTATTGCGTGTTGATGAAATTGTCCAACGTGTGCAACAGGAGTTAAGAGCTAGCCCCAATTATTGGCCAAGTATGCCCGAAGTTGCCAAACGTTTGGCCATGTCAGAGCGTACGTTAAGACGTAAGTTACAAGCGGCTCAAACCGATTTTCAACAGCAAGTTGAGCTAGTGCGTCAACAATTGGCTAAACAGCTATTAGCCAATAAACGTGTGACGGTAGAACAAGCCGCTGCGGTGTTGGGCTATAGCGAAGCAGCCAGTTTTAGACGTGCTTTTCATCGTTGGATGGGGGTTTCGCCACAAGGTTATCGGCAGGGGTGATATTTTCTTGACTTTTTTATTTTTCTGTATTTAATTTGTTCGTAATTCGCGAATAAAGAAAATATGGTTTTTCCAATTATGAAAAGTCAAGATATTTTGTTGGTTTTAAAGTTGCTTGCTATGGAAATAAGACAGCAAGAAGACGAGTTATATACTCTTAGGCCTCATGACTGGTGGTGCGGTTGGCATGATGATCGTGTGGTAACAACTATCTCAATAGAGTGGACATATCAACAATTATCTAACAGTCTTGGCATTAGTGCATCTGAGTGTCATGGTGCAGTAAATCGCTGTTTACAAAATCAATTATTGCGTCTTTCTAGAAAAACACAAAGACCAATTCCGATTGCAAGAAATATAACTGAGTTTTGTGTGCATGGTTTGAAATATATGTTACCGATTGAGGTTGGAGCAGTGGTCAGAGGTATTCCAACGACTTATGCCTCCCCTGTGTTAGTCGGGCAGTTACTTGGTGCAGGCGATTTGCCTTATGTATGGCCTGATGGTACAGGTAAAGTCATGGGAATTTCATTATTGCCAATACATAAGTCAGTGACAAAAGCAGTAAAAAATGATCCGATTTTATATGAGCTATTAGCATTAGTAGATTCAATAAGAATGGGGCATGCTCGAGAGGCAGAATTGGCGAAAAATCTCTTTATACAGAGGGTGAAAATTTGAATAATCAAAAAGTCATGATTGAGATGATTGATGTTGTTGCTCAAAGTTTGGGTGATGATTTATTAGAGAAAGTTGTATTTGTGGGTGGCTGTACAACGGCTTTACTGGTTGATGATGTGGTGACATTGCAACATATTCGTAGTACTGAAGATGTGGATATGATTGTTGAAGTATTGTCTAAATCTGAATATCAGGATTTATGCCAAAAATTACGCCAACGCGGTTTTAAAGAATCTGTTGAAGATGATGTTATTTGTAGATGGCGTTTAGGTTCGATGATCGTTGATGTCATGCCAACCGATCAAGAAATATTGGGTTTTAGTAATATTTGGTATCCTGAAGCTGTAGAGTTTGCTAAGTCGTATCAATTACCCTCTAATCGTATTATTCGAGTTGTTAGTCCTACCTATTTTTTGGCAACTAAAATTGAAGCATTCGCAGGCAGGGGAAATAACGATTTTTTAGTTAGTCAAGATATTGAAGATATACTAAGTTTGATAGATGGATGTTCTTCACTAATTGCAGATTTGCACGCGGCTAATAAAAAAGTGAAATCAGCCATTGCAGCAGCCATACAGACTTTTTTGAATGAATCAGATTTTGAATATCAGGTACAGTCAGTTGCTCAAGATAGGCAACACGAAAACCTCTTATTTGAGCGTTTAATCGAAATTAGTCATTTGTAAAATGGCCGAAAATATCCCCTTTGTTGTCCCTGCCTGTGCTAGTATCTAATCTGTATAATTCTTAGTATATAAAAATAATTAAATCTCTCTGAGGTTGGCAATATGCACAAAGTTTTGTTTTTAAGCTTGTCCGTTTTCGTGTTATCAGCCTGTGGCAATAAGACCAGTTTACAACCCATCACGTTAAGCGAGCAGCAACAAAAACTGTTTGAGCAAAGCTGCAAAACTTGTCACGCTAATCCGGCTAGTCCAGCTCCACAAGTAGGTGATAAAGCGGCATGGGACAAACGTTTAGAGCAAGGCTTACCCACTTTAGTACAACACGCCATTCAAGGTTTTAATGCTATGCCCGCAGGAGGCTTGTGTACTACTTGTACACCGCCCGATTTTGAAGCCATGATCACTTATATGGCTACTGCTCAAACTCAAAAATAATATACCCCTCCCTAACCCTCCCCTAAATTAGAGGAGGGCATCTAAACAGAGGAACGAGGTTAAAATATCATGTTAAATCGTCGCCAGTTTTTAAGTTTTAGTGCTGCGAGTGGAGCAAGTTTAGCCTTATCTGCTTGTTATAAAGCCCCTAATCATCCTGTTCCTGCTAGCCAAAATGCACAAGGTCATTATATTTGGCAAAATTGGGCAGGCAGTGAATATGCTTATCCCAGCAAACGTCTTGCCCCTAGCACCCTCGAAGAATTAAAAACGGCTTTAGCCAATAGCACAGCGCCAATTCGTTGTGTCGGTGCAGGCCATTCGTTTAATGCTCAGTGTGCAACAGATGGTACATTACTCGCCTTAGACAGCTTTTCAGGCTTAATTGGTCACAATGCCGAACAACACATAGCCACGGTCAAAGCAGGCACACGTCTACAGCAATTAGGCCAACTATTAGAACAAATTGGCCAAGATATGGTGAATATTCCTGATATCAACAAACAAACCTTAGCAGGAGCGATTGCCACAGGTACGCATGGTAGTGGTTATGCTTTACCCGCTTTGCATGGTCGCGTGCAAAGTTTTAGGTTAGTCACCGCCCAAGGCCAAGAAATCAATTGTAGTGCTAGCGAAAATGCCGAAATTTATCATGCCGCTTTAGTAGGATTGGGTAGCTTTGGCATAGTCACCGATTACACCTTAGAAAATTGGCCTTTAGCGCGCACAGAGCGTCAAGTGACCATGTTGCCAGTAGACCAGTTATTTGCCGAATGGCCTGATTTATATCAAAAAAATCGTAATGCTGAGTTTTTTTATATCCCATTTACGGGATTGGCGATGAAAGTGTTGCATAACCAAACCGATAAAGCCGTCACGCCACGCGGTGAAGATAAAGACATGGATTCGTTAATGGATTTAAAAAAGTTGCGTGATTATGTCAGTTGGTCGCCAAGTTTACGCAGACGTATTGCGCAAATGGTGGCAGATAATCATGGCACTGAATACGCGGTTGATTATGGTTGGAAACTGTTAGCCTCTGAGCGTTCGGTGCGCTTTCATGAAATGGAATATCATTTGCCTTTAGATGCACAAATTCCTGCACTGAAAGAAGTAATAGAGGTCATCGAAAAACAGCGTTCTGATGTGTTTTTTCCGATTGAGGCACGCGTAATTAAGGGTGATGATCAGGCATGGTTATCACCGTTTTATCAACAAGATACAGGCTCAATTGCGGTACACGCCTATTATGAAGATGACTACAAATTTTTATACAGTTTAATTGAACCGATTTTAAAACGTTATGGTGGTCGCCCACATTGGGGAAAAATGCATTCATTAACTGACAAAGATTTTGCCTTGTTATATCCACAATGGCAGCAAGTCAAAGCCATTCGTCAGCAATTAGACCCACAAAATAAATTCGTTAACAATTACACCAAAAAGATTTGGGGCTTAGCATGAAGTTATCTCGTCGCCAACTGATGATGGCTACAGGCTTAGGTGCAGTAGCAACGGGTATTGCGCTAAAACCCAGTGATCAAGGTGCGCCGCATAATGCCTATTTTTTAGCAGTCAGTCAGGCGTTGGCGAAGGCAGGTTTAGCCCAGCCAACATTGATCATTGATCAACAAGCTTTAGACCATAATATTCAACAAGTGAAACAAGCAACAGCCGTGCATAAGCTGCCTGTTCGCTTGGTGGTCAAGTCTTTGCCATCATTAGATTTGTTGAATTATTTGAGTCAGCAATTAAATAGCCAACGATTTATGGTGTTTAATTTGCCAATGTTGACGACGGTGACTCAGGCTTATCCTCAAGGCGATTTTTTATTAGGTAAGCCTTTAACGGCATTAGCAGTACAAGAGTGGCTAAGGGTTGAGAGCAATCGCGCGGCATTGCCACACATTCAATGGTTAATGGATTCGCCACAACGATTGATTGAGTATAGTGAAGTAGCCAAACAGTTTAATGTGCAATTGCGTGTGAGTTTAGAAATTGATGTGGGTTTGCATCGGGGCGGTTTTGTTGATGTTGGTGAGCTAAAACAAGTAGTGCAAACCATCAAAAGCAACCCTCAATTACAGCTTGCAGGATTAATGGGTTATGAAGCACATGTAGGCAAATTGCCAACAATTTTAAATATGCAACAAAAAGCATGGGATCATTTTAAAAACACCTATCAACAAGCGATTAGCATCCTCACCGAAGCAGGGTATGAGCCACAAAAATTGACCTTAAATGCAGGTGGTAGTCCGACTTATACTTTACATGCAAAAGGGACAGTGGCTAATGAAGTAGCAGTGGGAACGGCGTTTGTACAACCTTGTGATTTTGATTTGGCAACCTTAAATCAGCACAAAGCCGCCTGTTTTATTGCAACCCCTGTGTTAAAAGCCTTAAATCCTGCGTTGATTCCAGCCATTGAGTGGGCGGATGGTTTGCGCCGTTGGTGGGATGTGAATAATGAGCAAGGTTATTTTATTCATGGTGGTCATTGGTTAGCTAAACCCGTTTCACCACAAGGCTTGGCTTTAAGTGGTTTATATGGTCGCTCAAGTAACCAAGAGCTGTGGTTAGGATCATCAAGTCAGCATTTACAAGTAAACGATTATGTGTTTTTTAGACCGCAACAAAGCGAAGCGGTGTTTTTGCAGTTTGGCGATATTGTGGTCTTTGATAATCAACAAAAACAAATAAGCCAACGCTGGCAGGTCTTTAGTATGTCGGCTTAACTGTAAATAACCGCCTTTAATCTAGGTGAGGCTAGTAATTTATTAATGAAGCGAGTAGCATGAGAATAATATCTAATGATTACTTGTGGAGTTAAGTTATGCCATTGAGCTTGCGAAAAATGATAGCGGTTTTGACCTTATCATTATTAAGCATGGCTGGACACGCTGCTTTATCAGTGAGCGAACAACAAAAATTAGATACTGTTGTTACCCAACTCAATCAATTGCCAAAAGTTCAAAATAAATATACCTCACAAGCCAAAGATCAAGCCTTATTGATTGTTGCTCAAGTCGTCAAAGCTAATCCCAGTTTAGCGGCTATTTTAACAGAGCTTGCCATTAAACAAGGTGCAGGCGTGTCAGCAACAGTTAAAGCACTGGCTAAAGTCGCACCTAAGCAAGCAGGAGCGATTGTGACGGCAGCTATTAAAGCATCAAAACCGTCAATGGCGGCAGCGATTGCCGCAGCTGCTTTAAGTGTTGCACCCAAACAAGCAGCCGCAATTACTCAAGCAGCTATTACCGCATCGCCTAAACATGCAGCGGCGATTACCTCTGCAGGCATTAGCACTGCACCTAGTCAAACCCAAACGATTTTACAAGCAGCCTTTAAAATGGGTAGCTCTAGTGAAGATCGCCGTAAAGTAGCGATTGCCGCCGATAATGCAGGTATAAAAATAGCTGTAATTAATCAAGTCCTACGTGAAACTACTACCAACAATAAAGGTCAGTACGAAGTTTTTAAACAGAATCAACAAAATACCAGTGACTCTACCATTATTATGGGATATGTTAACGACCAAACAAATACAACAGGTTTAGGTAGCACTCAAGGTCAAGGTATAAGCGTGTCGATAAATACACCAAGCAATAATGCCTCATCAGGTGGAGGCGGTAGTGGTTGTAATAAATTAATAGCAAGCTGTTCTTAAAATATAACGGAGAATAATAATGAAGTATTCAATTGATTTAATTGAAGAATTGATCGTGTTATCCATGTTTGATTTAGCTAATCATCAAGCAGGTTTAAAAATTCATCATAGTGCAGAACCAATTATTATTGCTGCTGCTGAACGTTTGCATAGTAAAGGCCTAATCAGTCAAAAAGATGGTGGTTATTTAACACATTTAGGGATTGAGGCAGCCGAACATGCGCAATCTGCATTAAATATTTTGGGTAGTTAATTTCGTGAAAATGTAGGGCTAGGCTTCGACCCTTCGGCAGGCTCAGGGCATACCAAGCTCAGCTAGCGTAAAAATGCGCCCTGAGCGTAGTCGAAGGGCATATTATTACAATTGATGAAGCGAATAAATCATGTCCGAATTAAGCCAGCAAAACGAAAAAGATTGCCAAATTCGTCAGTATATCCGCCGACCCGATAAACAGTTTTGGTTAGATTTACTGAATCCTCCGCCATTACCGACTCAAGCCGACCATACCCGTCATACTCGAATTACGCGGTATGCGATAGGTGCTGCTTTTGCTTTAACCACCTTTTATTTTTTAATTTCCTTTTTTATGGGCGGTGCATTCAAATGAGCCAACAAACTCAAGAGCGTTTGGGCAAAGAATTTTTAACCATAGAACGTGGTGTGATTGACGTTAAAGGTAAAGGTGAAATGACTACATGGTGGCTTGAGGCGGAACGTGTCTAAACAATTTTTGCTTAAAACAATTCAAGCGCAAGACTTAGCTAGCATTCAAAAAATTCAACGTGCGGCTTATCCTCAATATTTTTGGGAAGATGATGCAGTGTTTATGGCTAAGCAACAATATGCCCCTGAAAGTTGTTTATTGTTGCATACAGCCGAGCAACAAGCGGTAGCTTATGTGTTTGCTCACCCTTGGCCAATCGGTCAAATTCCTGCACTCAACCAGCCTTTACAATTACCCAAAACCACAGAACAAGTATTGTATATTCATGATTTAGCGGTACATCCTCAGTGGCATGGTCAAGGACTGGCTCAGCATCTAGTCAAACATTTAGTCATCTATGCACAGCAAGAAAATTTTAGCCAAATGGCTTTGGTAGCGGTAGAGCAAGCTCAAGCATTTTGGCAGCGTTTAGGTTTTATCACAAAAAATTATCCACAATTAGATGCTAAATTAGCGACTTATGGTCAATATGCCGTATATATGACCAAAACAATAACGTGAGTGTTTTCACAACTTGCCAAGCTGTCAACAAACTGTCAATAACATGACACCAAATTGTCATTTTTAAGCCTTAAGGTGCAACTTTAAAACCTAGCACAAGGAACATCCGTGCTTGTTGAGAGGTTGCCATGTCTATTTTGCAAAGTTTTGCCAATCCGATTTTACCCTTTGCCGAAACCGATACTATTAACAAAGTGGCCGATGCTTTTTTGAGCGAACATTATAAAGATTGCTTATCGGTAGCTATCGTTAATGACCATAATCAAGCCGTAGGTATGATTAGCCGTCATCAACTTAATGATATTTTCCTAAAAAAATTCGGTCGTGATTTATTTGGTAGTCGACCTGTTAAAGATTTTATGCGTGCCGATGTCTTAGCCGTTGATATGGATAGTAGTTTGGCTAGTGCAGCAGCCTTTATCAGTGCCAATATGGTGTTTCCTTTAAGTGAAGATTTTATTATTACCAATCAAGGCAAATATATTGGTATGGGCGCAGTGCTACATTTATTAAGTGCGATGGAAAAGCAAATTAGCCAAAATGCGGCAGATTTAAACAAAGCCTATAAACAATTATCATCATCACAAGCACAGCTCGTTCAGTCCGAAAAAATGGCGGCTTTAGGACAAATGGTGGCAGGGGTTGCCCACGAAATTAATACACCTTTAGGTTATGTCAATAACAACATTGAAATGTTGAGAGAGTTTTTTGGCCAGCTTAACTTTGTTTTGCAAACCCATGAACGTTTGGTGAATACCTTATTAGCGCCCGAAAGCACCGATGTTGATATTGCTGAAAGTTTAGCGGGTGTTGATGATGCTAAAGCAGGTATGGACTTAGCGCAGTTTTTTAGTGATTTAGATGGATTATTTAATGACACGTTTTATGGTGTGGAACAAATTAGTGAATTAGTCACAGGTCTAAAAGATTTTAGTCGTTTAGATCAAGCGGTCACCGATCATGTGTCGGTTAATGATTGTATTGAAAATGCCTTATTAATTGCACGTAATACCCTAAAATATAAAGTGGAGGTGATTAAACGCTTAGATAATGTGCCGTTAATTAGATGTACCGCCTCACAAATTAATCAAGTGTTACTTAATTTATTTACCAATGCTGCTCAAGCGATAAAAACACAAGGTTATTTATTAATAAAAACATGGGCAGACGCGGATAATGTCTATATCTCGGTGCAAGATACAGGCTCAGGTATTGCGCCCGAAAATCTTGCCAAAATCTTTGATCCATTCTTTACCACTAAACCTGTGGGGCAAGGCACAGGTTTAGGTTTATCGATTTCATTCAAAATTATTCAACAGCATGGTGGTTCGATTCGTGTCGCCTCCGAAGTAGGTAAAGGCACACGCTTTGTTATAGCACTACCTCGTAACCAAATTTTAGCCAAAGCGGCTTAGGAATATGCCATGAACAGCAAACCTCGTATTTTATTAGTTGATGATGAAGAACGTATTTTACGCACCTTAACTATGTTATTAAGAATGCAATATCAAGTATTTTCTACCACAGATGGCCATGAAGCTTTAAAAATTCTTCAACAAGAAAAAATAAATGTCTTAATTTCTGACCAACGTATGCCAACCATGATTGGCACAGAACTTTTAGAAAAAGCAAAAAATTTAAGCCCTAATACCGTTAGAATTTTATTAACAGGTTATGCCGATGTTGAAGCCGCGATGGACTCGGTAAATGATGGCGAAATTTTTAGATATATTAATAAACCGTGGGGGCCAAAGGAATTACGCGACACGGTAGCCGATGCGGTGAATATTGCTGCTAAATTAGAAAAAGTGAATGTGCCTAGTTTTCCTGTGCCTGTGCCAGCCAAAGGTTTAACTTGTTTGGTGTTAGACGAAGATGTGACAGTTTTTGAAACGGTGAAAGAGTTATTGGGCGCACAACATAATGTGTTATGGCGTACCACGATTGCCAGTGCGTTAACAGTATTAGCAACACAACCCGTCGCGGTTTTAGTCAATGAGTTGCAGCTAGCCGATGGTGATGCTTCGATTATGATTAAAACTTTAAAACGCGAATATCCCGATTTATTAACCATTATTAATACCTGTTTTAAAGATACGCAACGAGTGGCCAGTTTGATTAATCAAGCACAAGTATTTAGATATTTACCTAAACCCTTGCGTAAAGGGTTATTAGCAAAAAGTTTAGAGTCAACCTTGGCGCGTTATAAG
>NZ_CALETI010000292.1 GCF_937920075.1 uncultured Agitococcus sp. | reverse complement strand
TGGCGGACAGGTCAATTTGCCGATTTTGACAGAAAAAATTTTACATCTGCTGACTACGCAAGGGTATAAAAGAGGAATGTATGCTTTAGACAATAATAATCAGTTATTTATTACCAGTGGTATTGGCATGGTAGGGCTGCCCTTACGATTTGCGATGCCACCTACAATTGATATATTAAATTTTTATTAGAGTTTATTATATGGCTAGTTATCAGAATAAAAAATATTACTATGTATTAATTATATTAGTCGTAGTAATTCTATCGGCACAGCAAAAAGTAATAGCAAATTTTTGGCATCAAAAAATTATCCATGATTTTCCATCAGTAGAGGTAGTTGCTGAAAATTTTAATCATCCGTGGTCATTGGCATTTTTACCTGATGGTGCAAAATTAATCACGGAGCGCGGTGGTAAATTATGGTGGTTAAGTGCCAATAATCAACAACGTACTATGATTAACGGTTTACCTAAAATTACTGTAATCGGACAAGGTGGCTTATTGGACGTTGTTTTACATCCACAATTTGATAAAAATCAATGGATTTATCTGAGTTATGTGGAAGCAACTAAACCCGAACAAGCCAATATTAATGGCCTAGCAGTGGCGAGAGCTAAATTAGATAGTATTAATAAAAAATTAACTAATTTTGAAGTTATTTTTAGACAAATGCCCAAAGTCGCGAGCAGTGGTCATTTTGGTGGTCGTTTAGTGTTTGCTAAAGATGGTAGTTTATTTATTACTTTAGGTGATAGACAAACTGCCGACCAACGAGGCTATGCTCAAGATTTAACTCGTCATAATGGTAAGGTTATTAGAATATTAGATGATGGCCGTATCCCATCCAATAATCCTTTTGTTAAACATGCTCAAGCCAAAGCAGATATTTGGAGTTATGGTCACAGGAATATTCAAGGAGCTACCTTGCATCCACAAACAGGTGAGTTGTGGGCAAGTGAACATGGCCCTCAAGGAGGGGATGAGATTAATATAGTCAGAGCTGGCAAAAACTATGGTTGGCCAATCATTACTTATGGTTGTGAATATGGTAGTTGTGAAGCAATTGGCGAAGGCCAAAAAAAGGAGGGTATGGAGCAACCATTAATTACATGGCAGCCAACCTCAACCGCACCATCAGGTTTGTTATTTTATACAGGCAAAGGATTTACTGAATGGCAAGGACAATTATTTAGTGGTTCTTTGGCAGGACAAACCTTGTGGCGCATGGAAGTCAAAGATAATAAAATTATTCATCGCCATGCAATGCCGTTAGATATGCGTTTACGTGATGTACGCCAAGGTTTAGATGGTTGGATTTATGTGTTAACCGATGAAAATAACGGAAAATTGTTAAGAATATATCGTTAACTATCTTCCTCAAAATAATCCGAATCAATACGTTTAATGGTGTAACTGACTTCGGGTGAGACACCAATGTCATATTCAATCATTAATTGGCATAAAGACTTACCATCAATTAAGGCAATTTTATTATCAATTTTAGCCACATAGTCTTCGGCTTCTTGCGAAAAGCGTGAAGTGGTGATAAAAATGCCTTTTTTGGCACGTTGACCATGTAATGCGCCGACAAACTTTTGAATTTCTGGGCGACCAACCGTGTCTTTCCAGCGTTTGGCTTGAATATAGACAGCATCCAAACCCAAACGATCTTCTTTGATAATACCATCAATGCCTTCGTCACCACTTTTGCCAATCGCCGCACCAGCATCAGCCCGTGTGCCGCCATAGCCCATTTTTAATAACAACTCGACCACTAATTTTTCAAAAAAAGCAGGTGTATTATTTTTAATTTTATCTAATAGCTCATCAGCCAATCGAAAGCTTAAATCCTGATAGGCGGTTTCAATAATTTCGTGTGGGGTTTGAATTTGAGTGTCACGAACAGGTCGTAAAGGACTTAATGCCTCAGGGAGACGACTGCTTTTAGCATATTGATAGGCAGGAATCGTTTGTAAAAAAGCTAAATTCAATAATGGTGGCGGTGCGCTTAACAGCCTTTGACCCTCAGCAGTAATTCTAAACACCCCACGTTGAGTTGCTTCTAATAATCCTGCCATTTTTAAATGGGCTTTCGCCCAAGCCACCCGATTATCAAAGGTTTTTTGTTGGCCAGAGGACAATTTTTGGCTGCGCTCTTGTTTGCTTAGCCGAAATAATTGGCTAAGGTATTCAATCGCATCACTATTTTTAACTTCTGCTCCCGACGCGCAGAAGTTAAGCAAAGGCAGCATTAAACTTTGAAAATCGGGAATAGCCATTTAACGGCTCACTCGATAAATCGCCACTTCACCTAAAATATTGGGAAAACGCTTGGTTAAAAATGAGCGTTTTTGTTCATCATCAACCGCTAAACGATTAAGAATACGAATCCCTAAAGCCTCACATAATTCTTCAAAGTCGTTAAAGGTACAAAGATGAATATTCGGCGTATTGTACCAAGAGTAGGGTAAGGCTTCGGACATGGGCATTTTGCCTTTAAAAAACAAATAGCCGCGTGTTTTCCAATGGGCAAAGTTAGGAAAGGTAATAATCGCTTGTTGACCCACTCTTAACATATCTTTTAACAGTTTATCGGGTTGTTCAACGGCTTGTAAGGCTTGGGTCATAATCACGCTATCAAAGCTGTTATTAGCAAAGTTACCCAAGCCTTTATTTAAGTCTTGTTGAATGACGCTCACACCACGAGCAACACAAGCATTGATTTTATCTTCGTCAATTTCTAAGCCATAACCACGAATGGCAAAGTTATCACGTAAATGCGCTAATAACTCACCCTCACCACAACCTAAGTCTAACACTCTAGATTTTGGTTTTATCCAACGCTCTGCTAAACGTAAATCAAGACGCATGGCGATAATCCTCAATGTCGTGTTGAACGTGAGTTAAAAAGTTTTTCAACAAGGTGACATAACGTGGAATAGGAAACAAAAATGAATCATGGCCTTGTGGCGCATCAATATCGGCGTAAATGACATCTTTGCCTTGAGCAATTAAGGCATTAACAATTTCTTGTGAACGCTCAGGCGAAAAACGCCAGTCTGTGGTAAAAGAAATGATCAAAAACTTGCAGCTTGCTTTGCTTAATGCAGCTTGTAAATCATCGTTATAATCGCGTGCAGGATCAAAATAATCTAGAGCTTTAGTCATTAATAAATAGGTGTTGGCATCAAAGTTTTTAGAAAACATTTCGCCTTGATGACGCAAATAAGATTCCACCTGAAACTCAACGTCAAAACCATACAAAAACTTACCTGTTTTTAGGTCACGGCCAAATTTTTGTTTCATGGCATCGTCAGATAAATAGGTAATATGGCCAACCATCCGCGCCAAAATCAAACCCCGTTTGGGGTAGGTGTCTTGTTCGTAATAACGTCCACCATGAAAGTCTGGGTCAGATAAAATCGCTTGTCGAGCCACCTCATTAAAGGCAATGTTTTGTGCTGATAATTTGGGTGCGCTGGCAATAATCGCTGCACTGCGTAACCGCTCAGGAAAATCCACTGTCCATTGTAAAACTTGCATGCCGCCCAATGAGCCACCAATCACCGCTGCCCAACAACTAATACCTAAATAATCCATTAATCGTGCTTGTGACTGCACCCAATCTTTAACGGTCATTAACGGAAAGTCTGGGCCATACAAACGGCCAGTGGCAGGATTAAACGAAGAAGGGCCTGTTGAGCCATGACAGCCGCCTAAATTATTAAGAGCGACCACAAAAAACTTATTGGTATCAATGGCTTTATTAGGGCCAATACAACTATCCCACCAACCTGCTTTTTTGTCATCAATGCTGTGATAACCCGCTGCATGATGATGCCCCGATAAGGCATGACAAATCAAAATGGCATTGGATTTATCCGCATTGAGCGTGCCATAAGTTTCGTACATTAAGGTGTATGCCTCTAAGGTACGTTCGCAAGCTAAGGTCAAAGGCTGATTAAAATCAGCACGTTGGGGTTTTACCAAACCCACAGAGTCAGCAGGAAAGTTTGTGGACATTGGATGTTCAATATTGGCGGTTTTTGGGAGGTTTAGTCTAAAGAGTGTAGGGAGGGAGTGCAAGGGGGCATAGAATATATGGTAATTTAGCAAAGTAATATAAATGGATAAAATTATGAACCTCTTAGCACTCTCCCAACAACTTCAACAACATTTCTCGTGGCAAAATGTCGAAATTAAGCCTTTAGGTGAGTTAAATTCTTATTTTAATCAAACTTTTAAAATATTGGCTGATGGTCAAGTTTATGCTTTGCAATGTGTCCCTACTCAGTCTGCCGTTTTTGCTAAAAATGCCCATCAACAATTGCCACAAGTATTAGCCGCTTTAAATATACCGCAGCGCAAACAATGGTATCCCCATCGCTATTTAGAAATGATTGCAACTAAAAATGGCGATTATTATTTACCTAGTCAAATTAATGGCCAAGAAGTGGCGTTAAGACTATTTAAATGGATTGATAGCACAGCTATAGCACAAGTGACCGAAACTATCGCTTTTGAAGCAGGTAAAATATTGGCAGATTTTCATTTGGCTGTGCAAGATGTTAAGGGCTTAAATGATTTAGTTGAACACGCAATTGAACCTTTGCCACATTTTCATGATACTGCTTGGTATTTACAACATTGGCAACAAGCACTGACCAAAAATCAATGGGCAGATAGCACCTTAAATCTTAAGGAGCATTTGACTACTATTGAGCAAGGTGTTGAATTAATTAAGCAGTTTGATGTTTTTAGGCAGCAACAATTGCAACAGCAACCACGCATTATGCATGGTGATCCAAAACTCGCTAATATGTTATTTGAGCATGAGCAAGCCATTGCACTGATTGATTTTGATACCATTATGACGGGGTTGTGGCTCTATGATGTGGCTGATGCTTTACGCTCGTTGTGTAATACGCAGCCCGAAAATGGTGATATTAATCAAGTTACTTTTGACTTAAATTTATTTAGTGCGTTTATGCGTGGTTACGCCCCTGCATTGTTAGCATGGACAGATCAAGAAAAACAAATGTTAAGCTCCGCAATTAGCTTATTGCCTTTAGAGTTAGGCATTCGCTTTTTGTTTGGTTGTCATCAAAATCATCCTTTGCGTTTAGAGGCGCAGCCACAAGCTGCCGCTCATAAAGCTTTAGTGCAATTACGCTTATTTAAAGATATTCAACATAAACAACCGCAAATTGACCATATTTTGCAACAAAAGATGCCTAAAACCTTAATCACTCATCCGCAGCAAGTACAACAGCCACCTGTGACCATACAAACGGTAATAAGACAAAATGCTCAACAGTTAGAAGTGTTTTATCGTGTTGCTAGTCAGCAAAGCTTAGATGACTGTTTAGCCGCAGTACCCGTAGTTAAAATAGCAGAAAATCAAGCTAAAGGATTATGGCAACATAATTGCTTAGAAGTATTTATCGCCAATAAAAATCAGTCTGCTTATTTAGAGTTTAATGGTTCAAGCACTCAGCAATCGGATTTATTTTATTTTAATCATGAGCGTGTCAATGGACAGGGGATAAAAACATCTGAACACATTTTGCCCACTTGTGCAACGCAAGCACAATGGCAATGGTTTTATATGCAAACAAGCAATCATCAAGCACTGGCTAAATTTAGTTTAGATTTAATCAGTGTTGCAGAAGTTATAGATACCACACAGCCAATTGAATATTCAGTGACAGCCGTCGTCGAAGACAGGCAAGGGCAACATTATTATTTGGCATTACAACATTGTCGGTCGGAGGCTGATTTTCATGCCAGAGAGTCTTTTTGCTGCGTCTAAGGTAGAATATGGGGATGTTTTAGTCCCCAACTTCAAATAGATTATGTATTTAGCCGATTTTCACCAACATCTTAGCCAACTTGGCGCACAATTTATTCATCGTCAACGTATCCTACGCGCATGGTTAGATGCCCGTCCTTTAGATTCTGGCGCAGGCCGACGAGACATTCCTGAATTTTTACCCTTAGCTGTGCGTGAAGATTTACCGAATTTGGTTAAAAAACTAGATCATTTGGCACGAGTCCGTTCCGAACATCCTGCGGCAGATGGTTCGGTGCGTTTGTTGATAGATTTACCCGATGGTCAAATGGTCGAAAGTGTTATGCTGCCGCGAGATGGCGTGTGTATTTCTAGCCAAGTGGGTTGTGCGGTTGGCTGTCGATTTTGTATGACGGGAAAAAGTGGTTTATTGCGTCAAGTCACCAGTCTAGAAATGGTCGCGCAAGTGGTGCAAGCTCGTCGCCGTCGGCCAGTCAAAAAAGTGGTTTTTATGGGCATGGGTGAGCCTGCCCATAATTTAGATAATGTTTTAGAAGCGATAGATATTTTAGGCACAGATGCGTTTATTGGTCATAAAAATCTCGTGTTATCAACCGTGGGTGATATGCGTGTGTTTGATAGATTGCCTACGCTAAAAGTAAAACCTGCACTTGCCCTGTCTTTACATACCACCAAAGCCGATTTACGGGAGTATTTACTCCCCAAAGCACCCAAAATCTCTCCCCAAGAGCTGATGGAATTAGCCGAATCTTATGCACGTTTAGTTAAACATCCCACCCAAGTACAATGGACATTATTAAAAGGTGTCAATGATGGCCAAGATGAATTAGACGCGATTTTAAAACTATTTAAAGGCAAATATGCGGTGCTTAATTTAATCCCCTTTAATAGTTTAGAGGGGGATGACTATCAACGTCCTGATGGTGAGCGTATTGTTGAAATTGTACGATATTTACATAGTCGTGGTGTGTTAACCAAAGTACGTAATAGTGCAGGGCAAGATATTGATGGTGGTTGTGGTCAATTACGAGCGCGTGCGGTAGAGTTAGTCAATACTAGTCGTTTGTAACAATTTTTGTATATAGTGATGGTGTTCTCTCTCCTTTTAGTTAGGAGAGGGCTAGGGTGAGGTCTAAAAAGTGATATTAAAACTGAGTATATTAAGTATAAGCATCTTGTCTTTGACCGCTTGTAGTCATCAACAGCTGTATGATGCGGTACAACAAGGCCAACAAGTTGAATGTCAAAAGTTACAGGCTGAACAATACCAACAATGTATGCAAAAATATGCCAAACCCTATCAACAGTATCAGCAAGAACGTGAGCAAGTTAAAAAGTAGAGGGAGCTTTAAAACTGGATAATATATTTAATGCCAGTCAGTTAAGCATTTTTTGTTGGTTTGGTTTCGACTTCGCTCAACCAACACAATGCCGCCCCCTGAGCGGAGTCGAAGGGGTTTAATCTTTAGCAACTACTAAAGCCACCAATTTACGCACAATTGGCGCAACAACATTAATGGTGGGAAAGGCTACACAAAAGGCAAATCCCCATGCTTTTAGCCAAATAAACAATAAGTTATCTACTAAACCAACATTAAAAACAGTAATCACCAAAGACATAATACAAGACATTAACAATGCCATAAAAAACGAAAAAACATAATTAGTGTATTTGGCAGGAATCATAGATATTATCCTCAAAAACTTGACCAATCATACTCTAGTTATTGTCAATTCAGTTATTGCGTAATTGGTACTATAGTGCTAAATTTGCTGCATTTTAAAATGAAACAGAGGGTTATTATGTCATTTCATCAACAATTAGCCTTAGTAACAGGCGCAGGTTCGGGCATTGGGCGGGCGACCGCGTTGTTATTGGCACAATTAGGCGCAAAAGTGATTATTACCGACCGTAATCCACAATCTTTACAAGAAACCCAACAACAAATTCAAGCGCAAGGTGGTCAAGCCTTTTGTGAAACCGTTGATGTTTCCGATTGGGCGGCTATGCAAGCCTTAGCTGATCGTGTTCATCAACAATATGGTGTGTTAGATATTTTGGTGAATAATGCAGGCGTAGCCACATCGGGTGAATTTTTAAAAACACCCATCGAAGATTGGCATTGGGTAATGAGCATTAATCTCATGGGTGTAGTGTATGGTTGCAAAGCCTTTGGCAGTGCGATGGCAGAGCGTAAACGAGGCCATATTGTCAATATTGCCTCTGCCGCAGGCTATTATGCTGCACCTGATATGTCGGCTTATTCGGCCAGTAAACATGCGGTGATGGGTTTAAGTGAGTCATTACGCATTGAATTAGCCGAATTTAATGTGGGGGTGAGTGCCATTTGCCCTGGTGTGATTAACACAAATATTGTCGCAACCATGCGTACTAATGGCGAAACAGTACAAGCACAAGCCAAAATTGTCGATATTTATAAAAAGCGTAATTATGGCCCAGAAGGTGTGGCTGAGGCGATTGTCAGTGCCATTAAACATAATCGTGCGGTTGTGCCTGTTAGCCCCGAAGCATGGGCGTTATATGCTGCTAAACGTTTAGCGCCTTCAGTCATGGATACAGTGCAACGTACCTCATTATTTAGAAAGTTAAAGCCTTAGTCTGAGTGAGTCACCCGTATACTGTGGGAGTATGCGGGTTATAAGGTGAATGTTTTATAGAAGCCAGTCACTTGTGATTACGTTAAAATGCTGTTGATTTTATTATCCGAATAAGCTTGCTTGATGAGAAGTTGTCGTGCTTTTAACTGTCGGTTGTTTGTATAATATTTTAGCGACTGTTTCACAAACATTGTTTTGAGTTATGATTGTAATGTCTTGCTGCTCTTTAATTAGGTCTCGATTTAAATCAAACATCGGATTGCTTTTGTCAATATGCTCGTCATACATTACTGCTCTTGGAATATTGTAATCTTTTGCGTAACTCATTGCTAAACGCGCTCCGCTATCAAGTTTCTGTCCGAGCAATTTCCAACGTTCAGCAGAGTTTTGAGCATAACTTGCAGCTAAAACAATCGTGTCGCAAAATAGTGCTTGTAAACGGTCTCGTTCTTTGTAACGACTGCTTAATTCCATTGGGCTTTTAAAATCAGTGCCATATTCTGTAACAAGTAGTCCGCCTTCCTCTACAATTTGAAATGCTAAATCTTTGTTTTTTGTAGGCAAAATATTGTTTAATGGGCTAGGCAAAATGGCAACGGTTTTTCCGTTAGAAATCAATGCTTGTTGGTGAGAAATGCTGTCACAACCAAAAGCCAACCCACTTACTATTGTCGCACCATTTTTTACAAATTGAGCAACAATATTTCGTTCTCGTTCTTCTATGTCGCCTTTTGGATTTAAAAGTCCGATTACTGAAATATTTTTGTTTTCAAGACTTAATAAGTCTATATTTCCCTTATAATATAAAAAAACAGGTCGTTCACTTTCTTTTACGCTACCACGATATTGCGGAAAAAGTGGGTCGCCTAATGCAACAAAACCATCACAACAATCTTCAAATTTTTCTATGAGTTTTTTTTCAAAGTTATTTTTTAAGCGTTCAAACTCATCAATGTTTGTTGGTTCTCCTTTGATTGTTTTGTTTAGTAAAGCAACAATAGATTCAACACTCTCGTTGCCTTTTAAATTTTTCACAATCCAAGCATTACCAATACCTTTGTAGGATTTGGCAGTTAGGATATTTAACGAGTTATCTGTGTATTTCATATTTTCTGTTTGAAAAGTTTATGTTTTTTTAAAAAGGTAAATCAAGATCGTTACATTTTACGCCCCCCTTATATGTTTTTGCAACGGCATAAAATATAACACTTTTTGCGCCATTATCTATTAGTGATTGAATGGCATCCTCATCAATATTTACACCCTTTGTGTAAATGTCGTCTATTAATAAAATATCTTTTCCTTGTACTTCGCTTGAAATATGACAGGTTGCTTTTGTAATACCTACATAAGGCATATCACCGTCTCCACCGCGCCCATTTTTATTCATATGCGTAGTTCTTGTATTGGTATGACGCATGATGTAATTTGTGCCATTTATCAAACCGCTAATATTACCCATTATCCTTGAAATTACTCTCTTAAATAGTCTTTGATTGTCGGAATAATAGCCTTCGGCCTTTGCTCTTGGAATTACACAAACAGTTAGATTGACATTACTATGAAGTTTTTTGATTGTGGTTAAATCTTCTTCAATTACTTTTTTAAGATCATTTACGGCATTTTGTAAAGTAGGTGCATTCGTATCACCAAATTGATTTTTCAAGTGATTTATGAAATCAGGATTACCCTCTGTTCTATACGTTGTATAGTCGTAGCGGTAGTATGCCTGAATATCTGTACTTAAAAATTCGTTCATCATTATTATAAATTGATTCATTATTTACTCCACTACAGGGTTAATAATTTTAATACCTGCTTCTTTAGCATTGGCAATTTCAGTTTCTTCGTTTTCAAAGGCGATAACTAAATTGGGCGGTATGCCTAATTTTAGAAGTGCGTGTTGAAATTTGTTAATTTTCTTCTCATCCTCGCCAAATTCTTTACTAAAGATATTAGTAAACGTATCTTGGAGTCCAAAATGTTTGAGTGTTGTTATTGCTCGCTCTTTACGACAATTAGTCACTAAAACGGTTTTGTTTGTTTTTGAGTATTTAAACAGTATATCTGCCATGTCTTTGATGAGTTTGGTCTCGTGTAGGAACTCATTGTAATATTCTTCTTTTTGTTGGGTTATTCTTTCATATTCGGTTTCTGTCAAATTTGGAATAGCATTTTTGAGAATATTTCGATTAAAACGTATGTCAGGATTGTATGTTAGGTAATACTCTGATTTTGTTACGGAAAGTATGGCTTTTTTGTAGGAAAGAAAGTTGGCGAGGTTTGTATTGACTAATGTTCCGTCCATATCAAAGAATAGAACATGTTCAGCCGCTATTTTTAGGTTT
>NZ_CALETI010000291.1 GCF_937920075.1 uncultured Agitococcus sp. | reverse complement strand
AGAGTATATTTGATGGTGATATAAATAATCCAAAAAACATCAGAGATATGATGATAATTTTATCTAAAATAGCTAAGGTTTTTGATGTTTTAAAATCTTATGAAAAAGTTGAAAAATACTATCAACAAGCAATCATGTTGGCTAGTAAACAATGTGAGTTAATAGGGAGTACACCAAAAGCTCTTGGAGATAAATTTATTATAAATAGAAATTTATTAGAGTTTAAATTAAAAATTAAATATATTGATGGAAGTATTAATTTGTCAGATGATATTATAAAAACTGCTTTGCAGCTATATAATTTGTCATCAAAATCGTTGCAAGCAATAGAAGATTTATTAGAGGCTTATCAATTACGTCTAGCTCTTGAAAAACAATTAAATCCTAATATTGAACCATTAGAATTATTACAAAAAATTGCTGACTTAGAACAACAACGTCAGCAATTATTAAATAATCCTTAGTGCTTCACAATGTCATTTTGAGCAGCCCAAACGCCAACATCTTGTTTATTGAGTGCAGCTGCCATTAAATCGGGAAATAAATCGGGTGTACAGGCAAAAGTGGGTGAACCTAAAGCGGTAAATTGAGCGGCATTATGCGCATCAAAACATGGTGCACCATCATCCGCCAACGCCAACAAACTAATCATTTGCACACCACTACCCATCAAGCTCGCCGTACGTTTGAGCAGCTCTGTGTTATTGCCACCCTCGTATAAATCACTAATTAATACCAAAATAGTATCTTCAGGCCAACGAATCAAACCTTGGCAATAAGCAAGGGCTTTATTAATGTCCGTACCACCGCCCAATTGTGTACCAAACAACACATCAACAGGGTCATCTAGCATGGGCGTTAAATCGACCACCGCTGTATCAAACACCACTAATTGTGTGCTAACGGCTTTAATGGAGGCTAACACCGCCCCAAACAAACTGGCATAAACCACCGAACTCGCCATTGAGCCACTTTGGTCGATGCACAAAATAATGTCTTTAACCGATTGCCGATGTCGGCCATAACCTACTAAATTTTGCGGAATAATGGTGTTATGTTCGGGTAAATAGTGCTGTAAATTAGCACGAATGGTTCTTGCCCAATCTATATCTTGGGCGCGTTTTGGCCGACGTGTGCGATTGGCTCGATTGAGGCTACCTGTCACGGCTTGTTGCATTTTACCTGCCAAACGCCGCTCTAATTCATCGACTACCTTACGCACCACGAGCCGTGCAGTTTCTTTGGTTTTAGCAGGCATTAAATGATTAAGACTAATCAACGTACTGACTAAATGTACATCAGGTTCAACCGCTTGTAGCATTTCTGGTTCAAGCAACATTTGTTCTAGGTTTAGTCGCTGATAAGCATCTTTTTGCAACACTCTGACCACTGAGGAGGGAAAATATTGCCTAATATCACCCAACCAACGACTGACTTTGGGCGCAGAACCCCCCAAACCTGCTTGGCGTTGTTTTGACTTTTGGCTGCTGGCAAACCCTTGCTCTTCACCTTCGTCTCCTTGGTTATATAACGCGGCGAGGGCAGCATCCATGCCTAAATCACGGGCATTTAATTCGGGGGTTAATTGCGGCATATTGCCTAATAATAAACGCCAGCGGCGTTGTTGTTCTTGGCTCATGGTAAAATCTCAATGGGTGTGCCAATTTTCACTAAATCCCAAACTTCTTGCATATCTTGGTTGTTTAAAGCAATACAGCCATTTGTCCAATCTTTTAATTGAGTTAGTTTTGCTGCCCATCCAAAACCGTTTCGTTGACCATGAATCATAATCATGCCACCTGCATCAACACCTTTGGCTTTAGCGTTGGCAAGGTCTTGTTTATTGGGGTAAGAAACGTGCAAAGATTTAAAATAACCACTGTTAGGATTACGATAATCTAAAATATATCGACCTTCTGGTGTGCGTTCGTCACCTTCTTGTTGTTTGTGGCCAACAGGGTTAGCGCCCAACGCAATCGTGTATTGTTTAATAATTTTGCCTTGTTCTAATAGCCACATTTGTCGTTGTGATTTAACCACTTTAACCAAATCAATATCTGCATGTGTTATTTGGCAAAACATCAGCACACTAAGCCCAAATAAATAACGCCAGCACTTGCTCATAAACGAACTCCAAAAATTTGCGCTAACACAGGCAACACTAATTGTCCTCGCTGGTTATTCAGGGTTTGTTGGCGTTGTTGCTGCTGTTGTTGACCACCGACTTTAGCGGCAATTTGTTGGCGTTCAGGATGGCTAAAGGTGGCAATGGTGCGGCGTAATAACGGTAATAATTGCACAAAATGGTCTTCAGAAAGATGTACCAGCCATGAGTCAACCAGTTGCCATAAGGCTTCATCATGCAACAAACTTAAACCTTGATCGGTTAAAAAGCCTGCAAACCAATGTGCCGCTTGTTCTGGATTATTGGCCTGAGATAAAGCTAAGGCAAAGCGTTCAGCCGCTTGTTCTGCGCTTAATAACTCATAATTTTGGGCAATACGACAACACCAACCCGCTATCAAACCATGCAAATTAGCCATAGTCGTTAGTTTAAGCACGGTCTGATGCCATGCTTGCGTCAAAGAAGTTTTTTCTAAACGCTGTAACACGCGGTCAATGGTTTTTAGCTCAGTTAAACGTTGTTCGGCGGCATCATCATTTAAGCTATTACAGGCAGGGAGCAAGCCAATACAAATACGGGTGACAAAACTTTTCACCACATCACCCACCGCTTGGCTATCGGTTTTGCGCACATCACTATAACGCCATGTATTAGCTAATGGCTCAAGGGCATCAATCAGGTGGCTAATATCGCTGCTCTGTGCGGATAAATTCATAATATGACGAATCAGCGCAGGCATGGTTTGGGCTAAATCGGCCAATAACACCGACTGCATTAATTGTGCAACTTTAGCAATGTGTTGCTCATGAATCAGTTGGTGTTGAATATAATTATCCGTCGCCTCTTGAATGCTTTGTCCCCAAACCGCCGTTTCTAAAAGTTTTAGGCTGAGTTCGGGTTGCCATTGTAAGATCCAATTTTCTTTAAAACTGCCACGACCGCCACCTCCTTGATAATTGCCCCATGTAATGCCTAATAAATTTAAGCGATGCAAAAATTGGCTACGGGCAAGGTCTAAGTCTTTACGTAAATCTAGTTCTAAGGCTTTGCTGTCGGCCTCTTGTTTTAAGCGCAGACTTTTACACAGTTTTAAAAAATCTTGTTGAATCGGCAGGCTAGGCACATCATCAGGCACAGAGCCCAACACCTCACCGACCAACATTTTTTGGGCTAATTGGCTGGGTAAAGCATTGCCATGATGCAAAATGCTGACAATGGCTTCGTTTAAATCGTCTAAATCGGGTAGCTCTCGACCACGCAACGCTGCTAAAGAAGCAATTAAACGTGCGGCATCAATTAATTGTGCGCTAGAGGCATCTAAGCCTTGTGCGCGTAGCTCTTGCGCAAATTTGGCCAACCAACTGATACTGATTTTTTCGGCATCAATCGGGCTTTGTTGATAGTGTGTCCATAAATGTTGATACCAAGCAGGTGATTCGATGCCCGCACCATAACCACTGCTGGTTAATAAACGGCTATGTGTCCACGGAATCCATGCGGCTTGCGTTTTGATTTTATTGAGGGTTTTTAACAGGGCGGTATCGGTTTTTTTAGTGGTTTTTAGCTCAACAAGGGCAGGGGTATGCCATGCCCCACACACCACGACAATTTGTTGATAACCGTCTTTTTCGGCTTGACGCAAACATTGACGCATATAGGCTTCGCGGCAGGCTTCACGTTGTTGGCGCGGGCTGCCATCGTCAATCACTTGCTCACGAATCGCCGACATGGCTTCATGTATGGCTTGAAAGACCTCACCCACATGAGGACGTTGTTCGACTAAATGCTCCCAAAAACGTTCACTGTCATAATAGCCTGCGGCTTGTGCCAATAAACCAATGGGATCAATCATATCGCGCCTAACTTCACCACTTTCAGAGGGAGAGACATCCTCTGAGGGAGTGGGTGAAGCAGGAGCAAGCCAGTTATCTGCAAGGTTATAGGCTTGTGGTAAATCAATGAATCGTAAAGGGATTTGTTGTCTTAAACCATATTGAATGGCTTGCCATTCGGGCGAAAATTCGGCAAAAGGAAAAAATGAAGCACGAGGTTCGTTTTCTTCGGCAACATTGCCATAAACCAATACCGCGACAGGCGCTTGCATATCAGGGTGATTGGCAAAGGGTAAAATGGCTTCTGCTTCGAGTGGGCCTTCCAACAAAATTAAATCAGGTTGCAAGGCATTTAGCGCACTGAGTACACTCCGTGCCGACCCCGGCCCATGATGGCGAATCCCCAATAAATGAATCATGGTGTTGTTCTCAAAGTAGCAGTCGATAGCATAGTCATGATAAGTTTAATCAAAATATCTTTATCATCAGGCCGCGATTCGGCTACTAATAACGCTAAAGCCGCCAAGCCAATATCGTTAATAATCGGTGAGCCATTTTCATCAAATAGACGTTGATTACGATGTAAAAAATCGACAAATAAAAAAGCAGCCGTGCGTTTGTTGCCATCGGTAAGCGGATGATTTTTGATGATAAAATACAATAAATGAGCCGCTTTCGCTTCAATGCTAGGATAGGCCGCTTCGCCAAAAATGCTTTGTTCTAGATTGCCCCAAATAGCCGCTAACCCCTCATCACGTTCAATGCCAAACAAGGGACTAGCTTCGTCTTTAGCAATTAAGTTGCTTTTTAATACAGAAATGGCATGACGAGCGACATCTAAGGGCGCAAGTTGACCACCGATTATGCCTGTAGGTTCGCTCAATAATCCTTCATCGTAACGTTGTAGCCATAAAAAAGTGTGGGTGTAACGGGTAATAATATCAACAAGTCCTCGACCAGTCTCAAGGGTTAAGGCTTGGCTTTCGGCGGTGCGCTTTACCAAGCGTAGTGCTGCTTCTAAGGCATGACTGTTTTCTTGTAATCGTTGCTGATTGAGTGTGTAGCCTTGCGTTAAGTGTTGTTTTAATAAACGTGTTGCCCACTGGCGAAAACGTACACCTTCTTGTGATTTGACACGATAGCCAATAGAAATAATCACATCAAGATTAAAATGTTCAACTTGATAATTTTTGCCATCATTAGCAGTTGTTGCAAAATTTGCAACAACTGAAACCCGCTCTAATTCATGCTCAATAAATATATTACGAATATGTCTGGAAATAACAGATTTATCTCGTTGAAATAACAGGCTTAATTGATTGAGGTTAAGCCAAACACTGTCTTGCTCAATGGTGACTTCAACATGGCCAGAGCTGTTGGTATAGATGGCAATATCACTCATACGATTCTTCCTAAAAACTAATCCAATGCCTTACACGCTCTGTATAAATCCTTCCAGCCATCACGCTCTTTCATGACTGTTTCTAAATATTCTTGCCAAGGTACACGGTCTTGCACAGGGTCTTTTAACACCGCCCCCATTAACCCAGCTGCCACGTCATGAGCGGTCATTAAGCCATCACCAAAATGCGAAGCTAATGCCCAGCCATTACTCATCACCGAGATTGCTTCAGCGGTACTGAGTGTGCCACTGGGCATTTTAAGTTGCGCTTTTTTGTCTTCGGTTACGCCAGAACGTAACTCTCTAAACACCGTCACCACACGACGAATTTGCTCAATGGCAGGTGGACTGTCTGGAAGCTCTAACACTTTGCCCAACGAAGCAACACGATTTTGTACAATGCTAATTTCTTCTTCTAAATTATCTGGCACAGGCAAAATCACGGTATTAAAACGGCGTTTAAGCGCAGAGGATAATTCGTTAACGCCTTTGTCACGATTGTTGGCAGTCGCAATCACGTTAAAGCCTTTAATCGCTTGAAAGTCGCTGCCCAATTCGGGAACAGGTAAGGTTTTTTCGGATAACAGGGTAATTAAGGTATCTTGGACATCAGCAGGAATACGCGTTAACTCTTCAACACGGGCAATTTTTCCGTCCTTCATCGCGTTAAGCATCGGGCTAGGCACTAAAGCTTCCGCACTAGGCCCTTTGGCCAATAACATGGCGTAGTTCCAACCATAACGCAACGACTCTTCGCTAGTGCCTGCGGTGCCTTGTACCAACAAACTACTGTCACCACTAATCGCGGCAGCCAAATGCTCAGACACCCAAGATTTTGCTGTACCGGGTACACCTAATAACAATAAAGCACGGTCAGTGGCTAAGGTAGCAACGGCAATTTCCATTAAACGACGATTACCAATGTATTTGGGGGTAATTTCAACGCCATTATCTAGTTTGCCACCCAATAAATAAGTGACGACAGCTTGAGGAGATAGTTTCCATTGCGGCGGTTTAGTTTTATGGTCTTGAGCAGCAAGGGCATCGAGTTCGTGTAAAAATTGGTGTTCGGCACGTTGGCGGAGTACGTTAGTCATGTTGGCTTTTCCTTAGATTTGATTGTTGAATGATGTATTGTTGTGTTGGTTTTGGCTAGTAGCCTGAGTGATATAACGACAATAAATGTCGTCAAGCTGCTAAGAAAACGCCTGCTCAATCTCCATCCGCATCAACCATGTATTAATAATTTGAGTAGGATATTGATTGGCTTTTTGTGCTAATTGCGCATCGCCATAACGTGCTAAATAATGGCCTAATTGATTATTCGATTGTTGTAGTTTTAGTTGTTGTTGATAAACATCCATGACTGCAATAGTAAAATAATGAGTCCATAACCACGGTTGGCTTTGATAAAAAAATTGAATAAATACCGAGCCTCTTTCGAGTTCTTTTTTGCTTTGTGCAGCATGTGCCAATAACCAAGACTCTTTATCAGCGATTGATAGAGCATCAAATAAACGAAAACGTGGCAAAGCCAATTTTTTGCTATCAACATCGAGTAAGGCTTTGAGCCAAACGTTGTGTTTTTGGCGAATCGCAGCTGTGCTTAGCCCTGTTAATAAGGCTTCTGCCCAGTCAGTTTTTAATGCCGCATGAATGAATGCTTCTGCTTGTAACTCATAATGGTGAGATAGCCAATCTAAAGACACCCCAGCAATCACATCTCGCAACCATTGGGCTTTTTCACCCAAGCCATTTTTAATATCGGCTGCTTTTGGATTTAGCCCATCACGCTCCAACACATCAGTCACTTGTTCAATAGCTTCAATCTGCAAGCTTTTATGAATTAAGCCCTTTTTGAGTGTCAGATGTTGGCTAAGTGTGTGTTGTAAACGCTGTTGTAATAAAGAGCCTTGTAAACGCGCTAATAATTCAACGGTTTGTTCGTTAACAACCCGACTACGATCATCCAAACAACTTTCTAAAAAATCGTGATCTTCAACGCTTAAATTAGCCGAAAATTTTTCTAGTAATAATTTGCGCGTGGTAGCCGCTTCTTCACGCCAGACTTGTTGTAAAAAATCACGTGCTTGCGCAGGGTTAGCCAAACGTAAACGCTCAAATAATAACTCTCGACTGGCCGCAGAGGCGGTATGCCAATAGTCACTTAATTGCTCATTCTCAAGCGAGATTTGCCCCCCTTGTAACCATTGCCAATCGGTATTACGTTCAGCCAACCAAGCACCACGTTGACCAGAAACTTGGCAAATCGCTAAACGCAGTTTTTTGTGTTTATAACCAATGTCTAATAGTTCGGGTAATTGAGCGGCAGGAAAAGCGACTTGTTTTTTGCTGGCGAGGTTTAACCAATCTAATAAATAATCTAGCCCATCATAGCTTAATAAATAACTAAGCCATTTTTGTTGTTGTCTAGTGCTTGCTGCTAAGCTTTCGGGAGATGATGGAGTGGGATTGGCCATAGTAATGGCACTAAAAGCACAACGTTGATAAGCACTCAGCGCAGCTAATTGATTAAGTAAGCTATTTTCGCTGAATTGACTCATCAATGGCGCAAGTTCTGTTGGCCATTGAGGGCTTGGGCTGTTTTTTTGTGTGCCTAATAAGGCCGCGACTTGCAGTTGTTGCCATGCGCTCATAAAGAAATCACCTCGTTTTCAGTCCATGCACTGAGTCCTGTTAACACATAACCATCCCATTCGCCAAACACACAAATCGGATGTCCTGCTGACAACGCTAATAATGGCCATGTTTTGTTTAAAACTTGGAAGGGTAGAGCGTGTTGTTGTTGATCAATTAACCATAGTTGACCATTATCATAATGCGGCACAACTTGTTGTAATAACATTGGAAAAATCGCTAAAAATGGATTGTGGGCGAGGGCTTGTGCTTGATGTTCTAAGGCTTGCTCAATATGGCTAAAACCTATGGTTGTTGTGCTGGCCAATTGCAGTGGCGTTTGGCTTTTAATGACAATCCGTTGTGGCCATGCACTGGGATACCAAGCTACTTCGGCACTAAACAGATGTTTGTTTGGCCATGCAGGGGCTAGCGGTTGAAAACCAGCCGCAAACTGAAGCACTAATGCGGCCTTATTTTGTTGCTTATGCCACAACCATTGTCGGCGATAACGCAAACCATTCACACCTTCCAACTCACGATTACCCACAATTAGCCAGTCTTGAGCCACTTCGCTATTGGCTAATACTTGCTCTTGAGCGGTAGTCCAACCAATGATGCTACGAACATCTGCTTGTAACGGAGTGGGTAATTGCTCAATGCGTTGATAAGCTGCCAAAATTAATTGAATTTTACCCACTTGCACCGCCGCACGTTGTTGCCAATCTTGATGGGCAAGAGCAGATTGTAAATCTTCAACCATGCTCACTAAACCACTGGCTTGGCCATCCACTAAACGGCTTTTGATGCGCTCAAAATGGCTATAACTCAGGGTTTTTGCTTGTGCTAAACCCGTTCGTAATAAATCAACCAACCATTGTTGCAATTCAGCCGTAGCCGCATTGACTTTTTGTTCACGAGCGGCAGCACGTTTAGCTTGGGCTGCCTCATCAACGACTTTAGCCGGAGCAGCTGCTTTCTCTTGTTTTTTGGCTTGGCTAGTTTGATGTTTTTCAATATGTTTGTTTAGCCAATCAGGGGTAGCTTGTTGTGTTTTAAACAAATTTTGGCTTTGAGCATAACAAATCAGTAAGGCTAAACTGTGCTTACAAGGGCGTTTAAAGCTTGGACAATTACAATGAAAAACAAATTTATCAGCCAATAAAATGGCACTTTGATATAAGGCACTGCCTCTAATTTCTCCCCATAAAATCGCTAACTGGTCATCGGTTTGATGCAGATGAAGTTGTTGCCATTGATTAGCAGGTGCTAGTTTTTTTGCGGCTTTAAGCGAGCTATCATCAGGCGCATATTGTAAAGCTTGTTCGGGCGTAATTTGTGGCATATCCACAGTGACAGTTCCTTGTTTATGGTAAAAATTTTAAGTGTAAAATAGCATAAACACGGTAGCAAACAAGATATTATGAGGGTGTGAACGACAGTTTGTGTCTTATCAACAATATGTGTTGTTAAAAGATGAGAATGGCATATTTCAATAATAAGCCATTCATTTAAAATAGACCTTCGCATTTTATAAAAATTAATGCGCCTCGTCCCAATTTTTGCCTACACCCACTTCAACCAATAACGGTACAGCTAAATTGGCTACACCACTCATGGCAATCGGCAACATGGCTTTGACGCGTTCTACATGCTCATTTTTGACTTCTAGCACCAATTCGTCATGAACTTGTAATAACAAATAAGCGTCTAATTGTTGCAGTTTGAGTTGAGCATCAACGGCAATCATGGCTAATTTAATAATGTCTGCTGCCGAGCCTTGTAACGGTGCATTAATGGCAGCGCGTTCTGCCGCTTGGCGAATGCTCGGGTTTTTAGAATGAATATCACGCATCGGTAATTTGCGACCAAACAAGGTTTCGACAAAACCTTTGTCACCCGCTTGATGACGAATATTGTCCATATAACGTTTAACGCCTGTATAACGATTAAAATATAAATCAATATAGGCTTGGGCTTCGCTACGTGAGGCATTGATTTGTTTAGCTAAACCAAAGGCTGACATGCCATATAACAAACCAAAGTTAATGGCTTTGGCGTTGCGGCGTTGCTCGTTGCTGACTTCATTGAGAGGAATGCCAAATACTTCGGCAGCAGTGGCTTTGTGAATGTCTTCGCCCATGCTAAACGCGTGTAATAAACGTTCATCTTGGCTTAAATGTGCCATTAGGCGTAATTCAATTTGCGAGTAGTCGGCAGCCACTAATTGATAGCCGTCTGCGGCAATAAAGGCTTGGCGAATTTGGCGACCCTCAGCACTACGAATAGGAATGTTTTGCAAATTAGGGTCTGACGATGACAAACGACCTGTGGCAGTGACTGCCTGATGATACGAGGTATGAATACGTTTGCTAACGGGATTAGCCATTTTCGGCAGAGTATCCGTATAAGTGCCTTTTAATTTACTTAAACTGCGATGTTCTAAAATGACTTTAGCTAAAGGATGTTCTAACTGCTCTAAGATATTTTCGCCAGTTGCATATTGGCCTGTCGCGGTTTTTTTGCCTCCTTCTAAACCTAATTTATCAAATAAAATTTCACCTAATTGTTTTGGGGAGGCTAAGTTAAACACTGTGCCTGCAATGTCGTGCGCTTGTTTTTCAAGTTCAGTTAAACGTTCACCCATTTGCTGACTGAGTTTTTGCAGTTGGGCAAAGTCTAATAAGGTGCCACGCGCTTCCATCTGTTGCAAAATCGGTGCAACAGGCATTTCGATATCGTGCAATAAACGATTGAGTGATGGCTCAGCCAATA
>NZ_CALETI010000290.1 GCF_937920075.1 uncultured Agitococcus sp. | reverse complement strand
ACAAATGGAAATTTTTATTCATGCCGCCAAAACACGTGGCGAAGCCTTAGACCACACCCTTATTTTTGGCCCACCCGGTTTGGGAAAAACCACCCTTGCCAATATTATTGCTCGTGAAATGGAAGGCGAACTCAAATCGACCAGTGGCCCTGTTTTAGAAAAGGCAGGTGATTTAGCCGCCCTACTGACGAACTTAGAAGAAGGCGATGTGTTATTTATTGATGAAATTCATCGTTTATCACCTGTTATTGAAGAAATCTTATATCCAGCCATGGAAGACTACCAACTGGATATTGTTATTGGTGAAGGGCCTGGTGCACGCTCAATCAAACTAGACTTACCCCCTTTTACTCTTGTTGCTGCCACTACTCGTGCAGGTTTGTTAACCTCTCCTCTGCGCGATCGTTTTGGCATTGTGCAACGTTTAGAGTTTTATAATGTTGCCGATTTAAGCACCATTGTCAGCCGTTCAGCACGATTATTAAATGTTCCTATGGAAGAAGCAGGCGCGGTTGAAATTGCGCGGCGTTCACGTGGCACACCACGTATCGCCAACCGCTTATTACGTCGTGTGCGTGATTATGCCGAAGTAAAAAGTAATGGCGTTGTTACAGGTGAAGTGGCGTGTGCTGCACTGAATATGCTTGATGTTGACCAACATGGTTTTGATAATTTAGACCGTCGTTATTTATTAGCCTTAATGGAAAAGTTTAATGGTGGGCCAGCAGGCGTTGAAGCCTTAGCCGCCTCCATTGCCGAAGACTCAGGCACACTTGAAGATGTGGTTGAACCCTATTTAATTCAACAAAATATGGTCATGCGTACTGCGCGTGGGCGTATTGCGACTGCTCAAGCCTATTTAAATTTTGGCATGACCATGCCTGATAGCTTAAAAACTTTAACAGGCCAAGCATAATGACCGTGTTTAGTTTAAATATTCGTGTTTATATCGAAGACACCGATGCGGCTGGCATTGTTTATTATGTTAATTATCTTAAATTTATGGAGCGCGCCCGCACCGAATATCTGCGCCATATTGGCTTTGGCCATTATTTATTAACAGAAGATTACCTTTTTGTTGTACGAAAAGCGCAGATTGACTACAAACAACCCGCTAAAATGGATGATGAATTGCGTGTCACGGCTCAAATTATTAAACAAGGCAAAGCCTCTTTGCTATTTGAGCAATATATCTATCGTCAAGATACCTTATTATCACGCGCTGAAATTGACATTGCTTGTGTGGCCAAACATAGCCTAAAACCCTGTGCTTTACCCACTCGTTTAACCGAATTATTGACTAAGTAAGCATTATGACCGAACAACTCTCTGTAATTGGCTTAATTAGCCATGCCAGCATTCCTGTACAATTAGTCATGTTGTCCTTAGTGGCTGCCTCTGTGTATTCATGGACATTAATTGCCAAATATCGCACTGTACATCGTCGTGCCGCTCAAGACCTTAAAAACTTTGAAGAAGAGTTTTGGTCAGGTGCAGACCTCAGTAGTTTATATCAGCGTAGTCAACACAATAACGACCGACAAGGCGCAGAAGCCTTATTTTATGCAGGTTTTAAAGAATTTATGCGCCTTAAACAAAAAGGCTCATCACATGACTTTATTATGGAAGGTGTGACTCGTGCCATGCGTATTACCCTATCTCAAGAGCAAACACGTCTTGAAGGTAAATTACCTGCTTTAGCCAGCATTGCCTCTACTGCTCCTTATGTCGGTTTGTTTGGTACAGTTTGGGGCATTATGACCTCGTTTATTGGCTTGGCTCAAGTTCAACAAGCCACCCTCGCCACTGTTGCACCAGGTATTGCTGAAGCATTGATTGCCACCGCCATTGGCTTGTTTGCCGCCATTCCTGCGGTATTAGCCTACAACCATTTTATGGCTAATAGTGATGTATTAAATAACAAATACAGTATGTTTGCTGATGAGTTCTTAGGCATTTTGCACCGTGAAGGCAGTTATTAAACATGGAACAAAGTCCATTTCAACGCCCTAAACGCCATTTATTAGCCGAAATGAACGTCGTGCCTTATATCGACGTGATGTTGGTGTTATTAGTCATTTTTATGATTACCGCGCCAATGCTCACGCAAGGTGTAAAAGTTGAGCTCCCCAAAGTGGCCAGCGAAACCATTCAAGTGAATAGTGAAGAACCTGTGGTGGTTAGCATTAAAGCGGACGGTAGTTATTGGCTAAAACAAGGCAAAGACGATAATCAAAGCATGGCCTTAGACGAGTTAACTAGCCACTTATTAACCGCTCAACAGCAACAACCCAACTTACAAGTATTAATTAATGGTGATACACAAGTGCCTTATGGTGAAGTGGTCAAATTGATGGCCGCTCTACAAAAAGCACAAATCATCCGTGTTGGCCTCCTCACTGAACCGCCACAAGATCAGTAACTTATGATTAGTCGTTATTTGCATAGCCCTTTTGTTCAATCACTGTTATTGCATGTGGCAATCATTGCTGCGCTGTGGATTTTTTCTGGCCATTTTGTGCCCGAGTTGCCACCGCCTACACCTGCTATTCAAGCGACATTGGTGACTAAAGAGAGTTTAGCACCGCCCCCCAGCATTGAGCAGCAACCCATAGAAGAAGCTACCCCTAGCGAAGAATTGCCTATTGAACCAAGTGAGCCAGTCATTGACGCTGCGGCGATTGCTGCTCAACAACTGCAAGCTGACAAAGAAGAAAAATTAGCCAAAGAAAAAGCTGATAAAGAAGCCAAAGCTAAAGAAGATAAACTCGCCAAAGAAAAAGCCGATAAAGAAGCTAAAGCCAAAGAAGATAAACTCGCCAAAGAAGATAAACTCGCCAAAGAAAAGGCTGATAAAGAAGCCAAAGCTAAAGAAGAGAAACTCGCCAAAGAAAAAGCTGATAAAGAAGCCAAAGCTAAAGAAGAAAAATTAGCCAAAGAAAAGGCTGATAAAGAAGCTAAA
>NZ_CALETI010000289.1 GCF_937920075.1 uncultured Agitococcus sp. | reverse complement strand
ATGGTCACAAAATCGCACAGTTTTAAATTAGAGTCTTTAGCATCAAGCATAAAATCAGCTTCAACAGGTGCAAGTGCAAAACGCTCTAAATATCGTTGACCGAGTTCTATCGCGGCTGCTCGGTCTGTTATCCATCGACTCAAAATCTTTTTAATGCGTATATCGCGGTTTTGTACGTCAGATTGGTCTGCTACGTTTGAAGCAACATACAAATTTGAATAGTTCGCATCGTCTGACAAGTTTTTTGACGGGTCAAGCACGCCATAATACACCCATACTTCATTGACTCGGTCATCAACAATATCTTTTAACTTTAGGCTATCAGCTAATAGATTGTATTCGCTAGTCAATGCGGTTATTTGTTCGCTACCGCTATTAGGCCGAATCGCTCTAAATACAATCTTTTCAAGCACTTCATCCCAATAAAGAAAGAAGCCGACCTGTTCCGACAATTCAGTGATTAGTTTTGATACGCCTGTGGGCGTGGTGATAAGGGCGTTATAAAGACGTGGTAAATAACCTACCTGCTCCGCGTCCCATGCTGACTTATCAATATAAGATGTAGACACATTGGCAAAATTAGTTAATAAATCATAGACAATGTTTTGTGCTTTTTGCGCTGCGTACTCTTTGCATAATTGCACGGTATCAAGTTGTTTGTGCGTGGCTGCCAATGTGTTACGCTGACCTCTAACGACTGTAAAAACATCGCCTGAGCGCGTGTAGCTCATAACCTCGCTACCTACACGCACATAACCACTCGCATCATAATCAGCACCTACACCCGATGGTGTAACTGTAAATGATGTCGCTATGGCGGTCATATCTAAATTTAAACGGCCTTGACTCGGTATAGGACATACCGCCCTTTCGTCACTGGCCAATTTTAAAACATCTTTACCCATGATGCGTGTCACGCCTAACGCATCTAAGCCGTCCCACGCCTCAATAACAAACGTCCTACGCTCGAATTTATTAGCACTAAATGAGCCGTCTGTATTTAAAAACCCTGTATAAACTCGCATGATGCGCGCATTGTAAAACGGGTTACGCGCCTTTAGTTTGCCAAAGTATGTGCCTTGATTGATGGGTATATAAGTACGACCATTTACATAAGGGTCAATGCGAATATCATCGTGGGGGAAGTCTTGCAATCGTATATCACATGATGCCCGTAACCCCATGCCGTTCTTAGCATCAATCTGTGCAGGTGATAGACTGATTGATTTTAGGCAGGGGATAGCGTCTAGGCCAACGGGTACGCGCCCACCATTTGGACTACAAAA
>NZ_CALETI010000288.1 GCF_937920075.1 uncultured Agitococcus sp. | reverse complement strand
ATTATAAATTGTTTAACAATCATACTGTTAATGTGTTTTTAATTGAATAAAAAGCTTATTAGGTTTTTGGTTTATAGAATTTTAAATATTGAGAAACAACATGGTAAATATTGGCCAAGTCAATCGTTTAGAAGTAGTTGAGCAACTCAAGCAGCATTATTTATTGGAAGGGGGACGTTATGGTGATATTCCGATTGCTAAACAAGATGTTCCACAAGGGACTAAGGTTGGCCAATCTATAGATGCTTTTATATTTATTGATGACGAAGGTTATTTAGCCGCTAGCAGCCAACAGCCAGTTGCTCAAGTGGGACAATTTGCCTCCTTGAAAGTGTTATCAGTGACACCAGAAGGGGCATGGCTTGATTGGGGCATAGAACCGCCTTTATTTTTATCGCGTAAAGAACAGCAGCACGTTCTAGAACCAAATCGCTATTGTTTGGTACGTTTGTGTTTTGAAGAACGTAAAGGTATTTATGCAACGACATATTTAAATAACTTTTTGCAAAATGAATGTACAGAATTTAAACAAGGCGATAAAGTCTCCATTTTAATTGCGAGTCCCACAGAGTTAGGTTTTCGTGTGATTGTCAATCATCGTTATTGGGGGGCGTTATATGCAAATGAAGTGTTCCAACAAGTCTATAAAGGTCAAATATTAGAGGCATATGTGAAGCGTTTGCGCGAAGATAAACGTTTAGACCTCTCGTTGCAACCTTTGGGGTTTGCTAAGGTGACTGGTATTACTGACGATATTTTGCAACGCCTAAAGCAACAAAAAGGTTATTTGATGTTGAGCGACAAAAGTAGTCCTGATGAAATTTATGCTGCCTTTGGCGTGAGTAAAAAGGTATTTAAACAAGCGATTGGTACTTTATTTAAACAACGTCAAATTATTATCGAAGAACAAGGGATTCGCTTAGCGAATCGTAAAATTTAGAGTGTATTCAATACATTACAACTTAGGACTTACACCATTATCGCTTATTGGCTCGTATTTTTAACGATTTTATGTTCACAAAATGTGCGCCTGAAGGTGAAATAGGTAAGTCCTGAACTATAAAAAGAAAATAACAAAATGAATTTATTAGATTTATTGTTATCTACGGATAAAAAACAGCGTTTACGCATTAGACGCTCTTTATTAGCCAGCTTAGTATTTTTGATTAGTATTGGCATGATGATATATTTGTCTTACATTGGCAAAATGTCGATACAAGCAACAAGCTTATTATCTTTAGGCATGATTAGTACTTGTTTGGCTTTTTATCTTGCTTTAAGAACGGGTTTTAATTTGCGCTTTAAAGAGCCAGCCTTAACGTTGCCACAAATTTTAGTAGCGATGACTTGGATTTGTGCCGCTTATGCCAATACAGGTCAGGCGCATGCAGGCACATTAATGCTTTATGCCTTAGTTATGGTATTTGGCATTTTTGTCATGGAGCCACGTCGTTCGGTGATATCTGCTAGTTATGGTGTGTTAGCAATGGTATCAACCATGTTATATAAAATGCTAACGGATTCTCAAGTTTATCCTTGGCAAATAGAAATAGTCTATTTGCTGCTTGTGGTAACAATTTTACCTACGATTGCACGCTTATCAGAGCAGTTATCGGCCATGCGCCGTCGTTTAAAAATACAAAAAAATGATCTTGAACAAGCATGTACACAATTAGAGCGTGTTGCAGCTTATGATGAGTTGACGGGGCTCATTAATCGTCGTCGTATGACCGAAGTATTGGCCGAGCATAGTCGCAATCAAACTCGGCAAACAGAAGGTTTTGCAATTGCCATGATTGATCTCGATTATTTTAAAATGATTAATGATAAATATGGCCATGCTATTGGCGATCAAGTGTTATCTGTTTTTGGCGAGTCTGCTCGAAAAGTTTTAAGAGAAATAGATATTTTGAGTCGATGGGGTGGAGAAGAGTTTTTATTATTAATGCCAAAGACCAATAATGGTCATCCTAATATTGGCATAGAGCGATTACGCGCTTATTTGGCCTGTGTTCAACCTTGCCAACAAATTCCTGAATTAAAAATTAGCTTTTCTGTTGGTTTTACTTCTTACGAAAAAGGAGAGTCTATTTATGACACGATTAAACGTGCTGATGGAGCATTGTATGAAGCTAAAGCTAAAGGGCGTAATTGCACGGTGATTATTTAATACAATCATAAATCGCTTGTGCCATTTGCCCAAAACCTTGTTCATAACTCTGTGCTAAGCTAAAAGTCTCATCAATCATGATATACCTGCCATGTTGCCCAAAAATTTTATCCGCTAAGCCTTTATCAAACTCTGGCTCTGTTAATAAGCATTGCCAACCTTGCTGCTTAATTTCCTGTTTTAATTTTAATAAATGCTTAGCACTAGGCTTTTGTTCGGGGCTAATGCTAATACTGCCACGATAGTGCAAGCCTAAAGGGGCTTCTAAATACTGATAAGCATCATGATAGGCGACATAATCACGTTTATTTAATAACTTAAACTTTTGTTGAAACTGTTGTACTTGTTGGCGTGTTTTTTGGGCAAATTTATCGGCATTTTGTTGATATTGCTGAGCATATTTAGGGTTTTGTTGGCCACGTTTTTGGGCAATGGCATAAGCTAATAAAATTGCATTATCAGGATTGAGCCACAAATGACCATCTACAGTATTGGCTTGTGCTTGATGGGTATTTAAATCACGCCATGCCAATTTTTTGAGATTTGGTAACTGTTCAAAAGTTAAAACATTGCTTAAAGGTTTTAGCGTTGTTTGCAAAAAAGTTTCATGACTATTGCCTACCCAAACAATCAAACTGGCTTTTTGTAATAACACCCGTTGCGATGGTTTAAGAGCGTAATGGTGTGCAGATGCACCTACAGGTAAAAGTTGCATGGGTTGCTCAATGCCTTGAGTCACTTCTTGGGCTATTAAAGTTAATGGTTTGATAGTGGTGACAATTTGTGCAGAGGCAGCATTGCTAATGACTAATAGACTAGCAGCAAAAAAATGTTTAATCGACATAGCAGAGAATACAGCTTTAGGAATTGAGCATGGAATGTTATATTATTGCATTAATTTTCTTTTTTTTCTATCAACACCGTTATGAGTCAGCACGCTTTTCATCCCCATCATCACGAGCATTGTGTCAACGATGCTTTACATTCTGCCGAGGTTTTATGTGCTGAGCGCGGTGTGCGTTTAACAGCGATTCGTAAACGTGTGTTGGAACTGGTGTGGGCAAGTCATAAACCCTTAGGAGCTTATGCCATTCTTGATAAGTTAACTGATGAAGGACATAAGCCTGCACCACCAACGGTGTATCGTGCTTTAGAGTTTTTATTGGAGCAGGGCTTAATTCATCGGATTGCTTCTTTAAATGCTTTTTTAGGCTGTGTACATCCCTCCGAACAGCATTTGGCGTGTTTCTTTTTGTGCCAACAATGTGGTAATGCCGAAGAGTTGCAAAATAGCGACCTGTTGCAACAAGAATTACAACAACAAGCTGCTAGCAATGGCTTTTTAATCCGTCAGCCGATTTTAGAAGTGACGGGGCTGTGTAAGCAGTGTCAACACCATGAGTGAAATTTTAGTAGAGCTGAAACAAGTCCAATTAGTCGCCGAACAACGCACGATTTTGCGTGATATTGATTTGGTATTACCACGAGGACAAATTGTGACGCTGATTGGCCCAAATGGTTCGGGAAAGTCTTCATTGGTCAAAATCGTGGTGGGCTTACTCAAGGTTAGTGCAGGGCAGCGGCTATTAGTTCCAAAGTTGCGAATTGGTTATATGCCTCAAGCACTGAAATTAGATAAGTCTTTACCATTAACGGTACGACATTTTTTGCAACTTAGTCGCACCAAGCCCGCACCGATCGATTTGTTAATTGCCCTTAATGATGTTGGTGCAGAGCATTTATTAGAACAATCGATTCATACTTTATCGGGTGGTGAGTGGCAACGAGTGTTGTTGGTGCGTGCCTTATTACAAAAGCCCGATTTATTGGTGTTGGATGAGCCCATGCAAGGGGTAGATTTAACAGGTCAAGAAGAGTTGTATAATTTAATTGCCCAATTACCCGAAAAATATCAGTGTGGGGTGTTAATGGTCTCGCATGATTTGCATTTGGTGATGGCGGCAACCGATAGTGTGATTTGTTTAAATGGCCATATTTGTTGTCATGGTCATCCAGAGTCAGTAAGTAATCATCCTGAATATTTGCGTTTGTTTGGTTTGCAAGGTAGCAAAGGCTTAGCAGTGTATAGTCACCATCACGACCATCAACATGATGCTCATGGTTGTGTTCATCCGCACCATTCACCTGTTAAACAAGAGTCATAAATCATGTGGGAATTATTATGGCCTGCATGGTTAGCAGGTTCGTTATTGGCCTTAGTGGCTGCACCATTAGGTTGTTTGTTGGTGTGGCGACGTTTGGCATATTTTGGCGATAGTTTGTCGCACGCCACCTTATTAGGTGTGGCATTAAGCTTGTGGCTGCATATTCCTGTTTGGGGCGGATTGGTAGCGGTTTGTGTGATGATTGCCTTGATTTTGGCGAGTTTGTTGGCTAAACGTCAATTGCCATCAGATGCTTTGTTAATGGCGGTATCAACGACAACTTTGAGTGCAGGTCTGATTGCCATTAGTAAAATGGATGAAGTGCGAGTAGATTTGTTAAGTTACTTATTTGGTGATTTATTAAGTATTAGTAGTACCGATTTACCTGTGTTCGTCAGTTGCTTGGGCTTAGTGTTGTTGGGGTTAGCTTATTTTTGGCGTGACTTATTATTGACCACTATTGATGAAGATTTAGCCTTTGTTGAAGGCCTACCTGTCACCAAATTACGTTTATTATTGCTCATTTTGCTGGCTTTGGTAGTGACGGTGGCGATGAAGGCTGTCGGTAGTTTGTTAATTACCGCGTTATTAGTCATTCCTAGTTTAGTGGCACGACCCTTAGTCAATACGCCCACACAAATGGTATTATTAGCGGCAATGACAGGGGTAACGGCTGTGAGTGGTGGCTTGTTATCGAGTTTTTATTGGGATACGCCTGTTGGGGCAAGTATTGTTGTCAGCGCAGCGTTGTTATTTGTTTTAGCTCAAGTCAAAGTGTTGATGACTCGCTTGAAAGCTTGATTTAGGTATTATTTTTAAAAGAGAACAATTATGGGCGCACAGTGGAAAGCCAAACACAAAGAAGTCGCGGCAAATGCCAAAGGTAAAATTTTTGGTAAATTGTCTAAAGAAATTATGGTTGCGGCGCGTAATGGTGCTGATCCTGCCATGAATCCACGTTTACGTTTAGCGGTAGAGCAAGCTAAAAAAGCCTCTATGCCACGTGATACGCTAGAGCGCGCTATCAAAAAAGGTGCAGGCTTGTTGGATGGTGGTGTTAACTTTGAAAAAGTTACCTATGAAGGTTTTGCCCCGCATCGTGTACCAATTATTGTTGAATGTTTAACCGATAATGTAAACCGCACTATTTCGAGTATGCGTGTTTTATTTCGTAAAGGGCAGTTGGGTGCATCGGGTTCAGTCGCTTGGGACTTCGATCATTTAGGTATGATTGAAGCTTCTCCTGCCAAAGCGGATGCAGATGCCGAATTAGCTGCGATTGAAGCAGGTGCAGATGACTTTGAAGTCGATGAAGACGGCGAAGTGTTATTTTATACGGCAATGGCTGATTTAGACCTTGTTTGTCGTGAACTGCCCAATCAAGGTTTTACTGTAAACTCCGCTAAATTGGGTTATCGTGCCAAAAATCCTGTTTCTTTAAGTGATGCCGAACGCGAAGAGGTTGAAGCATTTTTAGAAGCAATGGATTCTGATGATGATGTTCAGCATGTTTATGTTGGTTTAGCCTAAAATTCACTTGACTAATAAAATATTGTTAGCCAATATCGGGACACTATGAACACTTTATTATTGATTTCCGTCCGAGTGAAAAATGTACTGCGAGCTGCGGTATGGTGTCACTCGTCTGTATTTTGGCGGCAAAAATCACAGATAAAGTAAAAGAATCCCCACCCAAAGGCCGCTGTTAGCGGCCTTTTTTTTTGGAGCTGACAAATGGAAGAACCCCCACCGACACCCATAATAAGTCGTTATTTATTATTAATTTTTATTTGGTCAACCACGCCTTTAGCGGTGGTATTGAGCATAAAAGATTTGCATCCAATTTGGGCATTAGCCTGTCGTTTTACCTTAGCAGTGCCATTATCCGCCTTGTGTTTAAAATTATTAGGCGAGCATTTGCCATTAAACAAAGCGGCAATACGCAGTTATGTGGCAGGCATGTTAAGTTTATTTGGTGCAATGATTTTTACTTATTTGGGCGCGGCTTATTTGCCGTCGAGTTTGATTTCTTTATTATTTGGTTTGTCACCCTTAATGGTGGGTTTATTGGCGCATGGTGTGTTTAAAAGCCAGTTGTTAAGAATAGAGCAGTGGTTAGGGTTGGTCGTTGCCTTTTTAGGTTTGATGATTATTTTTAGTCATGGCGATCAAGGCCAAACCCAAGCTTTAGGTATTGTATTTATTTTATTGGGCGTAAGTTGTTATGTAGCTTCGGTGTTTTGGGTGAAACATGAAAACGCTAATTTACATCCTTTAGCCCAAACGACAGGTTCATTAGTGTTATCAACCATAGCAATGTTTTTAGTATTACCTTTTTATTGGCAGGATAAACCTACACATTTACCTAGTGCCATCAGTTTATGGGCATTATTGTATAGTGCAACCATGGCAACCTTAGTGGCGATGTTTTGCTATTTTTATTTAATAAAAAAATTAGCCCCTGCGACGGTTTCGTTAACCACCTTTATTACTCCTGTTTTAGCATTGGTGTGGGGTTTTTGGTTAAATGGCGAGCGTTTTAGCACATTTACCGCAATAGGCATGGCGGTGATTATGTTGGGAATGTGTGCTTACTTTTTGCAAGACATTAAACAGATATTCAGGACTTACGCACTTCACCGAAATTAGCGCGTTTTGTGTGCTAAAAGTTGTTACTTCGACTACGCTCAGTAACCATAAAAACGATTGAAATGCGAACAAATAAGCGATAACCGCGTAAGTCATAATATGGCTAAAAAATTAGACTAGACTTACCCTTAATTGTTTGCTAATAGTTAAGGGTAAGCCTTAAAAAGACGGATAACACAATTATGTCAGCCACTAAACAACTCGTATTGGCCAATGGTTTTATTGCTATTTGTATGGACTCGTTGTGGTTGCGTTTTAAGCTGAGTGTATTATTGACCTTTAAGTATGGTTTTTATCGTGAAGGTCAATGGTTGCCTACAGAAACAGATGACCAAATTTATGCCCATTTTGTCCGTGAAAACTTGCGAATTTTAGCAGGATGGGATCGACGTTTAGGCCATTATTTATTAGCCGATAATCAACAAAGTAATGTTTTTTTAAGAAGCTTTTATCAAGAGCATGTGATGTGGCCTAGTCATTAATTTTGCTTAGCTAAATAATGACTATACAAATTCATTTTACACAAACAGCAACACAAACCAAATTACATTTTATTGATTTTCAAAAATTAGACTGGTGTTGGCAGTTAGAAGAGAGTTTTAGGGAAGTTTATCATCTTCGCGGTAAAACATCGCGCCTTTTGGTTACTGAGCGAAGTCGAAGTACAGAATCAGGTCTTGAGAAAGTATTTGTTTTAACGATGAATGACTCTTAAAATCACACCATGAAAACACTTAAATTACGCATAAAAGATAAACATAGCAAGGTACTAAATCAGCTCGCCTCAGCAGTTAATTTTGTGTGGAATTACGTCAATGACCTGTGTTTTAAACATCTTCAAAGAACAGGCAACTTCTTTTCGGCTTTTGATATTGCCAAATATACCGCAGGCGCAAGCAAAGCAGGCTTACATCTACACAGCCAAACGATTCAAGCCATTACCGAAGAATTGGTATTAAGACGCAAACAATTCAAAAAAGCCAAACTCAACTGGCGAGTCTCTAATCCAAAATCACCTAAAAAATCATTAGGCTGGATACCTTTCAAAAAGACAGCCATAAAATATCAAAACGGACAGGTTAAATACGGCAATCACTGGTTTAGTCTGTGGGATAGTTACGGATTAAATCAATACAACGTCAAAACAGGGGCGTTTGTACAAGATAGCCGCAATCGTTGGTATGTGTGCTTAGTGGTTGATAATGCCGCTAAAGTACAATCAAAAGGCACAGAATCTGTGGGTATTGACTTAGGCTTAAAAGACTTTGCCACCTTGTCCAATGGTCAAAAAATAGAATCACAACATACCTATAGAAAATATGAGCAAAAATTAGGCATAGCTCAACGTGCCAGAAACAAAAAGCGCGTTAAAGCCATTCATGCGAAAATTAAACAGATTAGAAATAATCACTTACACCAAGAAAGTACAAAATTAGTTAAAAACTACGCAGCGATATTTGTTGGCAATGTTAATGCAAAAAGTCTAGCCAAAACTAAACTGGCAAAGTCGGTATTAGATGCAGGCTGGACGCTGTTTAGAACCTTACTCAAGTACAAGTGCGAGAACGCAGGGGTATGGTTTGAAGAAGTCAATGAAAGCTATACCACCCAAACTTGCTCGTGCTGTGGCTCACGCGACAGTAGTCCGAAAGGTAGAGCAGGACTTGGAATAAGAGAATGGACTTGTGTGCAGTGCGGTACACTGCATGACCGCGACATCAACGCCGCCAAGAACATTCTCGCGCTCGGACATGAGCGTCTTGTAGAAGGAATCCTCGCCCTCGGTTACTGAGCTTAGTCGAAGTATTGAGGGCGGGGAGGATGTCAATTTTAGGAAATAAAGTTAATGAAAACAATCAGCTCACGCCAAAATCCACTTATTAAAGAAATCAATTTGTTAGCGAATAATCCAGCAGAACGTCGTAAGCAATTTAAAACAGTCTTGGATGGTGTGCATTTAGTCGAGGCGGCACTGGCACATGGTGTCGTCTTAGAAAATGTGTTTGTTAGTGAACATGGTTTGCGCTCAGTTGAAATTGCTAATTTAGTTGATCGTTTAGAAAATCAAATGTCCTGTATTTTGGTAACAGATAACGTATTTAATGCGATTAGCCCTACAGATCATCCTACGGGTATTTTAGCGGTTATTTCGTGGCACAATCCTGCTTTTGTTTTGCCAACACAATCTTGTGTGGTGTTAGAAACAGTGCAAGATTCAGGAAATTTAGGCACTATTTTGCGTACTGCCGCAGCGGCAGGTATTCAACATATCTTATTAAGTGATGGTTGTGCGCAAGCTTGGTCGCCTCGTGTATTGCGTGCGGCAATGGGTGCACATTTTAGTTTGAATATTTATGAAAAAATTGACTTGTTATCTGTGCTTCCTGCTTATCAAGGACAATTGTTAGCAACAGGTTTAACACAAGCAAAATCATTGTATAGTTTAAACTTAAATCAATCGACAGCATGGCTATTTGGCAGTGAAGGGCAAGGGTTATCAGAGCAAGTGATGCGCTTGGCTAAACAACAAGTCATTATTCCCATGTCAACAGGTGTGGAGTCGTTAAATGTTGCCGCAGCGGTAGCGGTATGTTTGTTTGAACAAAGAAGGCAACAAATGCGAAACACCTAAAATTTAGGGGCTTTTGAACAGCCCCTAGTTATCATGATTCATAAACGTCAACAGACCCTAGGCTAAGCCGCCCAAGCTTTGCCATTTATTAATAATTAAACAAAATAATTCTGCTGTTTTTTGGGCATCATATAAAGCTGAATGTGCTTGTTCGTTTTGAAAATCAATCCCTGCACTGATACACGCTTTGGCTAATACGGTTTGACCATAAGCCAAACCCGCCAAACTGACGGTATCAAACACCGAAAATGGATGAAACGGATTAGCATTTTTTAGCCCTGTACGTTCAACAGCCGCTTTTAAAAACTGCAA
>NZ_CALETI010000287.1 GCF_937920075.1 uncultured Agitococcus sp. | reverse complement strand
TGTAAAACCACGGCTTTGCCACGCACTTGCCCTAAATTTGGGTTAGCACTGTTGGATTGCCATAATAAATTGGGATAACGCTGCGCATAAGCAGAAAAAGTATCTTCAAAACTACGGGTATTACCGACAGGGTCATATTCTTCTTTCACACGCATCAACACTGTTTCACTGGGATTAGCCTGTAAAAACTGCTGTAATGTGCTAAAAACATCATCTAAATTGGCATTTTGATAGACAAAACCATGATGAATAGCGCAGCTATTGTAGTAATGTCGACAACGAATATCTAAGGCACGAATACCCGATTGCAGTTGCATATTCAACGACATCGATTGAGTTTGTACGCTATCGCCGCCATACAGTGACATGGTGTCATGGGTACCGACCATCGAAATTTGGCTAATTGGGCGATCATTCGGCAATTGCGCCATCCACGTTGAATTACGATAGCCAATATCACCGTCATGAGAATACGCTGACCAATCAATCGCTGTAGCAATCTGACTAATTGCCAAACCAAGAGTGAAAGTGAAAGTTTGTAGTAATTTTTTCATGACTATGCCTTATTTATAGCTGTTTTAATCGCCACATTATTTAACAAAAACTGCTCGCAAAATAGGCAATCCATGCCAATTTTTTGTCATAAAAAAAGGAGAAATCATGATTGAAGCTGTCAATGACCAAACATTAGCCGACGTTTTACCTTTAATTGCTCAATATCAAGCTTTTTATCAAGTTGCTGATATTAATTCACAACGCAATGAGCAATTTTTTAGTCAATTTGTTAATCATAGTCCTTTAGGTGCTTTGTTTTTATATCGACAAAATGGCAAAGTCATTGGTTTTGCGACGGTTTATTTTAGTTTTTCGTCAACTATTACGGCTAAAGTTGGCATTATGAACGATTTATTTACCTTGGAAGATTATCGCGGCCAAGGCATTGGCAAAGCCTTAATTAATCATTGCTTAGATTATGCTTTAAACCAAGGTGCAGCACGTTTACAGTGGGTGACTGCCTTAGATAACACACAAGCACAAGCCTTATATAATTCTTTAGACACCCATAAAAAACCTTGGCTATTTTATACTTATGCGCCAAAGACTTAGGCTGACTGCTGAACAATTTGATAAATTTGGCTATATGAACGCTCTTTTTTAATCTGTTGAAAGAGCGTTTGTGCTTCTGGCCATGCTTGCAGCAACATCCCCAACCATTGTTTATAACGACCTACTGCACCTGCTTCTGTCCATTTTTGTTGGCTATCCACCACTAAAGGATTAACCACTGCCTGTTGCATGTGCTGCAAAAATTGTCTTTGCCAATCAAGTAATTGTGCCCACGTTAATTGATATGTCTCGCCTCGCAACGCACGAATTAAATAGGGCTGGATTACTGCTGCTCGGCCAATCATGATATCTGTGCACTGCGATTGTTGTTGGCATCGCTGAGCATTCGTTACCGAATCAATGTCACCATTAGCAATCATGGGGAGTTTAACGTGTTGGCGAATGGTAGCTAATTCATGCCAATGGGCGGGAGGGCGATAACCGTCAGCTTTGGTACGGGCATGAATCGTTAACCAACTAGCCCCTGCACTCTCAATCGCTAAGGCGTTATCCACCATTTTTGAACGGTCATTGACACCCAAACGCATTTTGGCACTGACAGGAATCTGTTTAGGAACAGCATTGCGTACCGCCAACACAATCTGATGTACTAATTCAGGCTCTTCTAATAACACCGCCCCACCGCGATGTTGATTCACTGACTTTGCAGGACAACCAAAATTTAAGTCGATCGCAGGTGCACCCAACTCCACGACTCGTTGGGCATTTTCGGCTAAGAGTTGTGGGTCGCTGCCTAATAGTTGAATATGGACAGGTGTACCACTGGCTGTTTTGCCATTTGTTAATAATTCGGGGCAATAATGATAAAAAGCTTTAGGTAATAACAGTTGTTGAGTAATGCGAATAAATTCTGTCACACACCAATCAAAGCCTGTTTGACCTGCCATTTGCGTTAAAATATGACGCATATGGACGTCAGTTAATCCCTCCATGGGTGCAAGGATAATTTTCATGTAGCGGCTAGTCTCTGTTAAAACTCGCGAAGTGTAGCAGTATTTATCGCTCTGCCACCATAGCCACTACTTCGGCGGTGGTAATTGCCCACCATACACCTTGGCTTTGGCCTAATTCTGCCTGCCAATACCAACTTGAGGTATCGGTAAAAACCTTGCCTTGTTTATCGACAATTCTTTCACAGACTCGGACTATTTGGCCTTGTTTAGTCGCATAAAAACACCGCCATACCCGTTGTTGATCATCATATTCTAATTGTTCGTGCTGAATGTGATAACCCAAGCCTTTATAACAATCACTGGCAGGATGCAGCATTCGTGTCGGTTGCTCAACATAACGCAACACAATTTGTCGTTGACCATCACTAAAACGACCAATATGCCCTGCAAAATTTGCAGCAAAACGATTTTCTACCACCGATAAGGCTAAGGGTTGTAACGGCTTGCCATCCCATTGCTGTGGCCATTCGATATATTTAGGATTGGTTTGTGTTGTTGCTGATTGTTTTGACCAAGACACCGCACCCGACAACATCATACACAGCATAACCAAAGGGAATAGCCATGCTGGACTGGCCAAGACCATTGATTTTTCTTGTTTTTCGGGAGTCGGCTGTTTGCTTAACAACCATGCCACCACACTACAAACCATGACCAAAATGACTAAACCAATACTTTGATGCAACGAATCGCTTAATCCTTGTGGCCGTGTTTCTAAAACCACCAAACAAGTATTGCGAATAATATTGCCCAACAACACCAATACCCCTAATAACGGCCAACAACGCAAAAAATGCTTATCGGCTATTTGTCGATATAGGGCGATGACACAGGCAAAAAAATACACCATCCATGCCAGTTGTACTCCCGAACAAGGTGCATCAACCATCACCAATTGGCCATTAATTTGTAGATTCGTCCCTATTCTCTCAACTTGATTACCCCATAATTGTAAAATCCATGCGCTACATTGAGCAGTAATGACTCTTAATGGAAAGCCTGCATAAAACTGTAACGATGATAATAAGGGTAGGCTTAACACTGCTAAGCCAAAAATCGGTAAATAAGGGCTATTTTGTGGCAAAAAAGCCGCTATTAGCATCGAAATTGCTAAAACTGCCAATAAAGAAGACAGCAGTGGTGGCAACATTAACCATGCACCACAAGCTGCCAATTGCAAAACAACCGCCATCAGCAAAAATCTTGTTTTTGGTGCTTGCCATGCGGATTGCTGAGTGATGAGTAAGGCAGCCAAACTCAGCACGGCAATAACTCCCAACGGTTGGTCAGAACCATCTTGCATTCTGGCCGCTATCCATTGGCCTTGCGGCCATAAGGCCAACAATTGACTGATCAAACACAGCCATAAACAAGCGGTCATGGATAGACGATTATTAAACATGATGAACTTCTTTGTTGGGGGCTGAGACATTGCATGGACATGTCTCAGCCCTGAGTATTAGCTTCTTCTTGGACTATTAGGACGTACACCGTTACCAATTATCTATTTGAATTTAAATAATTTTTCTACGATAAGTCTTTTTCATGATGACTAACATCAAGAAAACTAAGGCTAAAGCTAACCATAAATTGGGTTCAGGTGTTGAAGGAATTCCTGAACCAAGCGCCAAATTACTGACGCCTTCTGGTAGTGGAACAGGCTGGGTGACGGTGCTGCTATCTTCTGGGTTAACATTGCGTACCACTTCATCAACAGCCACAAAACTGGTGTAGGCAGATAACAAACCATACTTTAACGCCACATCAGTAATGGCTTGTTTATAAGAACCATTACCTTCTAAGGCTTCTTGATCGGACAATTCGGCTATTTTTTGTCTTGCCCATAATAAACGTAAGGCACTGTTATCTTCGCTATTGTCACTTTTTGCAGACACTTGTTGTTGATATTCACCCTCAGTACTACGACCTGTAACCACTAAGGTTGCTTCAGCCTCTTTATCACGACGACTACGCCATTTTCCCATGACCATGACAGGACGGCCAGATAACACATCAGCTAACACAGTGGGTTGAATATCATAAGCTTCAACACCTGTGAGCTTAGCGGTGACTTGGGTTAATACAGGTGCTTGAATCATTTTGCGTAAATGTTCGGCTTGTTCGTCGGCTTCTTCAGGTTTAGTGACAATAAAGGGTTCACCCTGACCTGCACGCGCCATACCTTCAATCAACACCCGATTAACACTGCTACCAATACCAAAGGCAAAGACATTGGCTTGATGTAATTGCTGACGAATTAATTTAAATACTTCATCTTCAACCGTCACATAACCATCAGTCACCACAATCACACTACGAGACACATCAGGCGATTTGGGTAATTCGGTGATTTTGCGCAAAGCAGGCACAATTTCGGTGCTGCCGCCACCCTGTTGTTGATCAATAGTATCTATGGCTTGTTGAATATTGCTTGCAGTAGCAGGTAAAGATTGTGGGGCTAACATTGAGCTATTGCCCGAAAACAACATCACATTGAAGGTATCTGTTGAACGTAATCCGCCAATTAGGTTGCGTAATAATTGTTTGGTAATATCCAGTGGATGACCTTGCATGGACCCAGAGACATCAACGACAAAAATATAATCACGGGGCTGAATTTGGGCAGTAGCGACTTGTTTTGGCGGCTCTACCATACCTAAAAAAAAGTTTTCATCCTTGCCACGGTATAACAACAATCCTGACTGAATCTTTTCACCTGCCAAACGATAGCGCAACACAAAATCTCTGTTATTAGCGATTTGATTATCACCCAACATCACATCAACGTGTTTGCTGCCCAGACCATCACTGCGTAAAGAATGCGAGGGTGATGACACCATTTGTACAGGAATAGGACTATCCATGGTCACTTTAATATTAAAGCGACTTTCTGAGGCAATGCCTTGTGGCAAGGTGGGATTTTTTACCCATTTTTCGGCAGCCGCTGGGCTTTGTGGACTGTTATAACGCGGGCCAACCACGGTTGGAAAAACAAAGCTATACAACATATCACGAGGGCTTAACAATTCGGTATAACGTAACTCAACGACAACTTCATCATTAGGCAAAATATTAGCGACATTCATCTCAAAGACATTTGGACGCTGTTGTTCTAATAATGCCGCCGTTTTCCCTTCGGATTTAGCCGTTTCATATTCTTGTTTAGCTTGTTGTTTTTCACGTAACCGAGCAGTTAACAACCGATCTTGCAAACGTACCGTCATCGCATAAACGGCTGATTGGCTTGAACTTGGAAACACATAACGGGCTTCAATGGTGCGTTTGCCTTCGTTACGATACACCTGTTTAATGGTGACATCGGCAATCATGCCAACAATATGGACATCAACTTTGGTTGATTTTAGTGGTAAACGATCGGTTTCTGGATCATTACTATTAATAAAAAAATAAGGGCTTTCTGTTTGAACGGCTTCGGAATCATCGGCATGAACCCAAGCTGCACAAGACATTAAAACCAACATAAAAAAAACATAAACTACCATCAGATCACGCATGATGATGTAGCGATAATTGAGACGAGCAAACATGACAAGCTCCTTTTTAAAAATTAGCTTGCCTTAGCTTATAAACAGCGATTGAACACACAGGGGGGATTGTGTGAAGTTTGAGTGAAGAGTGTTTTGAATTGACGCTGTTTTCGCTTATTTATTTTGCTAAGCGTTTTGGTTGCCGCTTTTCTTGTAGTTTTCTATCCAAAATCATTAATGCCGATTTAAACGCTGCTTTAACCATCCAACCCGATACTGTAGATAAAATTTTTGGAGGAATAGTTTGTGAAGGGATGACAAAACAAGACTCCCAAGTCACTTCAATTAATTTATGCCCCACTTTTTTGAAGATAAAACTACCATGTTGATGGTCAAAATAAGGGCGTGTTTCAAAAATTTTATAATCAACACGATTGGGTCGATCAAACAGGGTAAATTCTTCCTTAAACCAAACTACGCCTAATTCCACTTCACGCTGTGTGCCTACACCGTCTTTTTCACCTGATTTTGCTAAACACAAACGCTCCACATGAAATAAACGAGACACATAGGGATAACGATCCGCATTAATCACTGCTTCAAATACTTCATCCAAAGAACCTTGAAAAGTATGTCTTACCGAAATTTCCGTCATGTGCTTTTCCTCTTAGTTAGTAAAAATTAAGGTTTTGCTCGCTCGCAGTAGCCCTCTCCTACAGGAGAGGGAAGCTTATTTCCTTGTTAAACAGCGCTAAAGCAGCAAAATCCTTATTGAGATTTTACACTAACCAAGCAGGAACTTGTTTGGCCAATTCAGCTTTTAAGGCTGCATCACCAGCAAATGACCCTGTTAAGGCATAAGCCAATAATTGACCTTCAGCATTTTTAAACAACGCTTTAACGTTGTTGCCATCTTGACTATCAACTGTCCACTCACCCTGCATACTTGGGAAAGTGGGTGCAACCACCACCGCACAAACAGGCGTTTTAACTTGCACTGGCATCACAGGATAACTAATCGCGGTTGTTTGACCTGATAAAGTTTTAGCTAATGCACGCGCACCTGCCATTAATGGCAAGACATAGGGCAACACTAAACCTTCGACTTCGGCACAATCGCCCAATGCATAAATATCGGCTTGGCTAGTGGCTAAGGTTTTATCAACGACAATACCCCGATTAACCGCCAACCCTGCTTCTTTGGCAAGGCTAATACGTGGGCGCAAACCAATCGCTGACAATACGATATCACCTTGGATTTCGCTGCCATCGGATAACACAGCACGAACACCCTCACCGTCTTTATAAACAGCCTGAACGCTCACGCCAAAATGGAATTTAACGCCCAAACCTTCTAAGGCATTACCCACAGCTTGCGAAGCCACAGGCGGTAATAAGGCTGGCAACACCCGACCAACTGGCTCAATTAATTGCACTGCATAACCGCCATTAGTCAAATCGTTGGCATATTCACAACCAATTAAACCGCCACCAATCACAATTACATTCTTTTTGCCCGCAGCAGCTTGTTGAAACTTGGCATAATCCATTAAATCATTAACGGTATAAACTTGGTCTAAACCATCACCTGCTAATGGTGGTTGAAAGGGATCAGCACCAAGCGCCAGTACTAATTGCTCATAGGCAATGCTTACACCATCAACAGTCACCGTTTTTGTTTGAGTATCAATGGCATCCACCGTGGCAAAGGTTCTAATTTCGGCTTTAAGCTGCTCAGACATTTGCGCCGCACTTTGCATGGCTAATTGATCGGCAGTTTTGCCTTTGGTGTAACCAGTTGACAACATAGGCTTTGAGTAATTACGGCCATCATCACGGCTAATAATCACCAATGCTTTTTCGGGGTTCAGTTTGCGCCATTCACGCGCCAAGTTATAACCTGCTAAACCTGTACCAATAATGACTAATGCCATGATTTTTCCTCAATAAAATAACAGCCCTCACTCTAACTCTCTCCCAAAAGGAGAGAGAACTCCCTCTCCTGTGGGAGAGGGTCGGGGTGAGGGCTAAAAATAGCAACAAAATCAAACCATAAAAAAGGCGCAACTTTGTGCGCCCTTTGATCTTTTTTGAACAATAGAATTAAATTTCTACCATTTCAAAATCATCTTTACCCACGCCACAATCTGGGCAAACCCAATCGGCTGGCACGTCAGCCCATGCTGTTCCTGCTGGCACGCCATCCCAAGGCATACCGACAGCTTCATCATAAATAAAACCACAAACAATACATTGCCACTTCTTCATGTTAAACCTCTTGCTAAGCTGGCTAGATTTTAAAACTGTCTACCTTACGCACAAACCGCTTTATTTGCAATCTCTGCTAAACTGTCACATTGTTTAATGTAAAGTTTAACATATTTTTTTGCTTGACTGGCTACGCCAAACGCCAAAAAAGCTATTAATAACAGAAAAATTTAAAGGGCAGCTAAACGTTGGCGATAGTGATTAGCATGACGCTCTTCCACTTTAGCCAAAGCGGCAAAACGTTTTGCTGCTTTTTCTAACACCTTAGCAAAAGCCTCCGCATGTTCTTTTGATTCTGCAATTTGCTCATCAAACTCTTGAATAGCGTCAGCTTTACCTTCAGCAATCGCCGTTTCTTTAAACTTAGGATACATTTCGGTGTATTCATAGGTTTCACCCGCAATGGCAATTTCGAGCATTTTTGCTGGGTTTAGGCTTTCTGCGGGATACAACAAATCCAAATGACCAAAAGCATGTTGGATCTCTTGTTTTGCTGTTTCCTCAAATGCTTGTGCGGTAGCTTCATCACCCATTGCCCGCGCAAGTTTGGCAAAATAGCTATACTTCATAAATGCCATTGATTCGCCTGCAAATGCACCTTCTAAATTCTTTTCGGTTAATGTGGCTGGAATCTTACTCATGTTGCATTCTCCAAATCTCATTTGTTTCTCGTTGAATTGAAGATTAAAGCTTGGCAAAATCTTTAGCCAATTAAATAAAATCTATTTTTTAATAGCTAAAAACTATTAATATTGATAGGCCAGACAGCCATTAAACTGAGTATAATTCGTTGTTATCAATGACCTCTTAGATACATTGTATGCCCCTTTATCCTCGCTGGTTAACGCCAACTCGCTATTGGCAAGCGCAACTTCGCTCTCCGTACAAAGCGTGGCTTTTGTCACAAGGCTCTTTAACTGCTTATTTAGTGGCTTTAAGTCATGGTCATTTTAGGGTAAAAGTACAACATGAAGCGTGGCAGAAACCCACCTTAGATGAACGATTGAGCCTAAAATTACCTCATCAACAATATGCGTGGGTGCGTGAAGTCGCGTTGTTAGGTCACAATCAACAATGGGTCACTGCACGAAGCATTATTCCCCAACACACCTTAGTGGGTCGAGGCAGACGCTTAAAGTATTTGGGGTCACGCTCTTTAGGCAGTTTGTTGTTTAAAGGGGGCAAACGTGGCCAATTAGTGATTTGTTCACCCAACTCACAACACCACCATTGGACTCGGCGTTCGTTGTTTTATTATGCGAATCGTCCTTTATTGGTACAGGAAAAGTTTTTACCTGCTTTATTTGAGGCTGCTCAGCAACAGCAGATTTGTTTATGACATTATTTTTGCTACAACGTTTACCGCTCTATGCCGAAGTAATGAGATTGCATCGCCCTATTGGTATTTATTTGCTGTTATGGCCAACCTTATGGGCGGTTTGGTTAGCGAGTAATGGTAAACCTGATGCTTCGATTGTGTTGATTTTTATCTTGGGCGTGGTGTTTATGCGTTCGGCAGGTTGTGTGATTAACGACTGGGCAGATCGCAATTTTGATGGTCATGTAGCACGCACCAAAGACCGCCCAATTGCCAATGGGCGTTTGCCTGCACGTGAAGCCTTGTATTTGTTTGTATTTTTGGTTGCCTGTTCTGCGTTGTTATTGCCGTTTTTAAATCTACAAACTTTTTTTTGGTCATTTGGTGCATTAGCTTTAGCCAGTTTATATCCGTTTATGAAACGGTTTATTTATTTACCGCAATTAGTCTTGGGTGCGGCTTTTTCGTGGGCAATTCCCATGGCTTTTGTGGCACAAAATCATAGCCCCGATTTAATTTGTTGGTTGTTATATGCGGCAAATTTAATTTGGACAGTGGCTTATGATACCCAATATGCGATGGCTGATCGGGATGATGATTTAAAAATTGGCGTAAAATCAACCGCGATTTTATTTGGTCGTTTTGACTTAATTATCATTAGCTTACTGCAAGGTTTGTTTATTTTATTATTGGCCTTAATTGGTTATTTACAACACTTTGGTTTAATTTGGGCAATTACTTTAGGCGTTTGTGGTGGCTTGTTTATTTGGCAATAT
>NZ_CALETI010000286.1 GCF_937920075.1 uncultured Agitococcus sp. | reverse complement strand
CCCCATGTGCCAAAAATACCACTGGCAATGGCAGGAAATACAGGTGGAACTTCAAGTTTATAACCCATTTTACCTGTTGCACCGTCTTTCCATTGAAAAAAGTCAGAAGCAATAGATTGTGGTGCACCATGATAAGGATCAATTTGTTGTGGCATTTGCGCCAAGGTTAATACCACAGGATGAATACAGGTGCGTTTACCAACACGTTTATAAGGATCAGGCGTTTGTGAGCGTAATAAAAGAGCTGGGTTATTGAGTGCACCGCCAGCAATAATATAATGTTTGGCCTTGATTTGAACTTCAATCCCTGTCCGTTGGTGAGTGCTAGTGTCTAAGGCTAAGCCTAATAAACCTGTGACTTTGTTGCCACTGAATAAAATCTTTTCAATGCGTAAATGATGTACTAATTCCGCACCTTGACTAAGAGCGGTGGGAATTGTAGACACTAACATCGATTGTTTGGCATTCACAGGGCAACCTAAACCACAATAGCCGCTATTCCAACAACCTTTTACATTACGTGGAATAACGTGCCATTCCCAGCCTAGTTTTTTGCAGGCATCATTAAGAACTTGGTTGTTAGGATTGGGTGCCATTGCCCAAGGAGCAATATTCAACCGTTGTTCCATCTTTTCAAACCAAGGTTTCATGTCTTCAGGACTGTGTCCTTTCACTTGATGAACATCCGCCCAATGTTTGAGTGTGTGATCAGGTGTTCTAAAACTAGCAGTCCAGTTAACGACAGTTGTACCACCCACAGCACGTCCTTGAAGAATAGCAATAGCACCATCACTACTCGCACGACCCGCACCTTCTTGATACAGTTCACGATAAGCACGACTTTCATCTAAGTCTTTAAAGTTAGCAGAAGTTTTTAAAGCACCTTCTTCAATCATTAAAACTTTTAAACCAGCTTGACTCAAAATTTCAGCGGTTGTGCCACCACCAGCACCTGTGCCCACAATAACAACATCTGCTTCTAAAGTTTGGTTTTTTTGTAGGGTAGAAGCGTCGGTCACTTTCCAACCCGAGGCAATGCCTGCGGTATAAATATCATCAAATGCCATGTTTAGTATGTCCTGTTTTTAGCTGTTAATTGCTTGGTAGAGGGCAGGAAGGTGGTTATAACCACTTTGTGCTTGGGCTTCGGGTAAACTAAAATAGGAGACGGCAACTAATTTGCTTAATACACGATAACCTGCATTAAATGGCCCAATCGAGCTGCTTTGCCAGCGTTGTAAAAAATGATTCACATCGTCTGGACTGGCTTGCTGCCATGTATCTAACACGCCTGTGGTTAACCAACGGGTAATACGGCCATCCAATAAATCTAAGAGTTTGTAAATTTCACTTTGCGCTTTATAAGCCAAATTACTACAAGCACCATCAACATTTTTTAAGATATTAATTTGTAATGCTTGATAGTTAGGTGTTTCAGTTTGAATCATGCTGTGTAAGACCACAGGAATTAATGCTGAAAATAGTTTTAAATCGCCTTCGCGTAAAAATTGAAAACCTTTACTTGGCGTAGATGGCGTGGAGCTACAAGCAGTTAAAGTGCTTGTCGTGGCGGTAGTCAAGGCAATAGTGCCAATAGTACTCGTGCGTAAAAAAGCACGTCTGGATAATAGGGTGGACATAATAAATTCCTGAGTTAATCCACAAAATAACAAGCTTTAAGAGTTGATGGGTTGTAGGATTATGGGTAAATATACAGTTGTCTTTTTATTGTTTATAGAAGGGAAATCGCCACGTCAAGCAATCGCCATTAAAAACGGACGTATACGCAAGAAATACCGCGTATTACACTCAAAATGGGGCAAAAGCCCCATGTGTCGTTTAAACCCCGATACTCGCTAAAGTTCGAATAATGCTGCTCACAACACCAGCAATTACAGGATGGTCAACTTCGATTTCAGCTTCAACAGAACGTAATAAATTGGTAAAACGCTCATAATCAACTTGCTCATGTGATTGTAAATGTAACTCTAAATCACATAATTGTGCCTGTAGATTTTCGTGATGTTCAGGTGGCAAGGGTTGAATGGCTAAAATATTTCTAGCTTTGGCAATTTCTTCACCAATTAATTGTTTTGGCATTATCGCTCTCCTAATAACAAGCATTTTTTAAAGGTTGTTGAACAATTTGTAAGGTACTGTGTTGAATACCAAAATGATGTTCTAATTCGTCACTAATAATGTGTAATAATTTATCATCTTGTGGAAATTCATTGACAACTAAATGAGCGGTTAGCGCAACTTCAGAACTGCTTAATGCCCAAATATGTAAATCATGAACGGCCTTAACGTGATTTTGTTGTAATAAAAATTGCTGTACCTCGGTTAGTTTAATATGTTCAGGGACGCCATCTAAACTTAAATTTAAAGATTGTTGTAATAAATGCCATGTTCCGATAATTATAATCATGGCAATGATTAAACTCATCACAGGGTCTAACCATGACCATTGATAATAATAGTACAAAACACCAGTGATGATCACGCCAACAGACACAAGGGCATCGCCTGCCATATGTAAAAAAGCACCACGCAAATTAATATCATGCTCACTGTCACGCATAAACAGCCAAGCAGTAAAGCCATTAATCACGACACCACAAGCAGCTACCCAAATTAAAGTAACACTTTCAATGATTTGAGGTTGTTGTAAGCGTTGTATCGCTTCCCAAGCCATTGCCCCCATCGCGACTAATAACAACATACTATTGATTAATGCCGCTAAAATTGAGGCTTTACGCCAGCCATAAGTGTGTTGTGTATTGCCTTTACGTTGGGCTAACCAAAAAGCAGACCAAGCTAATAATAATCCTAAAACATCACTTAAATTATGACCAGCATCTGCTAATAGAGCTAAAGAATGGGCATACCAACCATACAATGCCTCAATAATAACAAACACAATATTTAAAATAATACCAAACGCAAAAATACGGCCATAATCTTTGGGGGCATGAGAATGATGGCTATGAGCATGAGGCTCAGGTGTTTTACAATGATGATGGTCGTGGTGATGATGCATAATAGGTTTAAATAAAAGAGTTTATGTTCTATGTTTAACTCAATTTTGGCAATTAGTATAGGGGCTTCTATAGGCGCAGTAGGGCGATGGTTATTGTCATTATGGCTAAATAAGGTTTTTTTATTTATTCCGTTGGGAACATTGCTTGCTAACTTAGTGGGAGGCTATTTAATTGGAGTGGCTTTTGCGCTGTTTGCTAATCACCCAAGTTGGCCAGCAGAATGGCGTTTATTGGTGATTACAGGATTTTTGGGCGGATTAACAACATTCTCGACTTTTTCAATCGAGACGGTGAGTTTATTGCAGCAAGAAAAATGGTTATGGGCAGCAGTGCAAATAAGTTTGCATGTCTTGGGATCGTTAGTAATGACTTTGATGGGATTGGCGACAGTAAGCTATTTAAGACAATAGGCAGATAAAGTTAATCTGCCTTAGAATTGGAAATAATTAAGCTGCTTTAGTCATTGGAAAGTGCCAGAGTTTCATTAACTCATCGCAGGCATCAACAATCATTTCTTCAGTGATTGGAATTTCACGGCCTTGTTCATCAACAAGTGCAGCACCATAGAATGCTTGTAAATTAAATACGTTAGTATCCATTTTTGTATTCATTTCAACAACTTGCATGATAAACCTCATTTGCCTAGCGCACTTTGCGGGGTAACGGCTTCTTTATAATGGTAGTATAGAAAAAGAATTGCTTTGTGTATCCCTAAACTCACTCTAATCTGTAACCAACTATGAAATTTGAGAATAATTCTTGCTTGCATCATTTACATATTGGCCTGTTGATTAATCCCGTTGCTGGTTTGGGCGGTGAGCTTGCCTTTAAAGGCAGTGATCATCAGCAATGGCAAATTAGCGTTGCTGAACAATCACGTGCCTACCAACGTTGCTATCAAAGCTTAAAATTGTTACAGCCATATAAAGACAGATTAAATTTTTCATGTGCAAATGGCCTAATGGGTAAGCAATTATTACAAGACCTCGATTTTGAGGCAAAAGTTGTTTATCAAACTAATCTGCCAACTCAGGCAGAAGACACAATCCGTGCAGCACAGGCTTTAATGCAACAGAATATTGATTTGCTACTGTTTGTTGGTGGTGACGGAACAGCACGCGATTTATGTACGGCTGGTGTCAGTTGTCCTGTGTTGGGTATTCCCGCAGGGGTAAAAATGCATTCAGGGGTATTTGCTCTGAATCCCGAAAGTGCCGCAGAGATTATTTATAAATTAATGTCGGGTAGTGGTGTGGCGGTTGAGCAAGCAGAAGTAAGAGATTTAGATGAATTAGCCTTACAACAAGGTAAAGTGCGCGCTCAATTTTATGGCGAGTTAAGTATCCCGATAGATACAAAACTGATACAACAAATGAAGTGTGCAAGCCCCGAAACAGATGAATTAGTGCAACACGAAATCGCTGCATTTGTCAGTGAGCGTTTAGAAACGGATGTGGTGTATTTGTTTGGGGTGGGCAGTACCTGTGCGGCAATTATGCAAAAATTAGGTTTTGAACATACTTTATTGGGCTTTGATGCCATATTAAATGGAGAATTAATTGGCCAAGATCTTAATTCAAGACAGATAACAAATTTAATTTCTCAATATCCTTGTAAAGTGATTTTAACCGTCACTGGTGGGCAAGGTGTGTTGTTGGGGCGGGGCAATCAGCAGTTAACACCAGCAATTTTACAACAGATCGGTCGAGAAAATTTATGGGTCGTGGCAACACCTCATAAATTAAAAAGCTTAGAAGGGCGAGCGTTAGTATTGGATACGGGGGATGCCTCTTTAAATAAGGCATGGTGTGGCTTAATTAAAGTCACAACAGGTTATGAGCAAGAACAATTGTATTATGTAGGCCAATAAAAAAGCGACCTAAGTCGCTTTTTTAGATGTCTGAGCGTAAACTTTCGACTACGCTCAAGGTACATTAACGCCACAAAGCGCCTTGATTTGGCACTTGATCTGGAATTTGTAAGGCTTCTAAAGCAGCAATACGAGTTTCGATGGCTGGGTGAGAAGCAAACAATTTAGCTAAGCTAAAACCTTCACGTTGACCTTCAGCAATCGCTAAAGCAGTCATCTCGGCAGGCATTTGATCAGGCATATTGTGTTCAGCTTGTAAACGACGTAAGGCATTGATCATAGACTGTTTTCCAGCTAAACGAGCACCTGCTTCGTCAGCACGGAACTCACGACGACGAGAGAACCACATAACAATTGCAGAAGCCAAGATACCTAAAACGATATCAGCAATAATGCTGGTAACAAAATAGGCGATACCAGGCCCATCTTCATTTTTGAAAATTACACGGTCAACAAAGTTACCAATAATGCGAGAGAAGAACATAACAAAGGTATTCACAACGCCTTGAATTAAGCTCAATGTAACCATGTCACCATTAGCCACGTGGCCAATTTCGTGACCTAGAACAGCGCGTACTTCATCACGGCTCATACGGTCTAATAAACCGCTAGACACAGCCACTAAAGCAGCATTTTTGTTCCAACCTGTGGCAAAAGCATTGGATTGAAAGCTTGGGAAAATACCCACTTCTGGCATTTTGATGCCTGCTTTTTGAGATAACTCAGCAACAGTATCTAATAACCAACGTTCTTCAGCACTGCGCGGTGTTTCAATAATTTCTGTACCTGTGGTGCGTTTAGCCAGCCACTTCGACATAAATAAAGAAATTAATGAACCCACCATACCAAAGACAAAACAGACGACTAATAAATTAGCTAAATTGAGCGTATTACCCGCTGTATGTGTCGAACCAACACCCAACACGCTCAAAATAATACCTGCGACTACAACAATCGCTAAGTTGGTGAGCAGGAAGAGGACGATACGGAACATCTTTATAAACTCCTAAAAACGGATTATCCGAGTTATTTGATAAGGTATGGTTGTTGATTATGAATTACAAGATGACAGTATTGTATCTTTGTAACTGAAAATAGGTTGATAATTGAGCTTTTGGTCAAAAAATGCAGTGTATTCTGTAGGTCTTAGGATTTACGCATTGCAGTACAATGCGTAAACCTTGTTCTTGTGGGGAAAGGATTAAGTACCCATTCTGGCTCTATAGCCTGCCAAAAATCGTGCTAGACGATTAATTGCTTCTTTAAGTTCGTCAATATGTGGTAAAAATACCACACGGAAATGATCGGTATGAGGCCAATTAAAGCCAGTTCCTTGTACTAACAAAACTTTTTCTGCTTGTAAAAATTCTAGAATGAAGGCTTGATCATCTTCAATTGGATAGATGGTTGGGTCTAATTTGGGAAATAGATACAATGCGCCTTCGGGTTTAGTACAACTCACACCAGGAATGTCATTGAGCATTTTCCATGCAATTTCGCGCTGTTCATATAAACGACCACCTTTACAGATTAAATCGTTGATACTTTGATAACCACCTAATGCCGTTTGAATAGCAAATTGTGCTTGTACATTGGCGCATAAACGCATGGAGGCCAACATATCCAAACCTTCAATATAGTCTTTGGCAGCACGTTTGTTACCACTAACCATTAACCAGCCTGAACGAAATCCTGCGACACGATAAGACTTGGATAAGCCATTAAAGGTGATACATAACAAATCATCACATAAAGTCGCAATAGAGGTATGTTCTGCTCCATCGTATAAAATCTTGTCATAAATTTCGTCAGCAAAAATAATTAAATTATGACGGCGAGCAAGGGCAACAAGACCTTCTAAAATGTGTTTTGGATAAACTGCCCCTGTAGGATTATTGGGGTTAATGACCACAATCCCGCGTGTTTTTGGGGTGATTTTTGATTCAATATCGGCTAAATCGGGATACCAGCCATTATTTTCATCGCATAAGTAATGGGTGGGCGTGCCACCTGCTAAAGTGACAGCGGCTGTCCACAATGGATAGTCAGGGGCTGGAATAAGCATTTCATCGCCATTGTTTAACAAGGCTTGCATTGCCATGACAATCAGTTCTGAAACCCCATTACCAATATAAATATCACCAACATCAACAAATAAACCTTTTTGTTGATAATATTGAACCACTGCTTTACGAGCGGCAAATAAGCCTTTTGAATCACAGTAGCCAATGGCATTAGGCAAATTAGTAATTACATCCGCTAGAATTTCTTGTGGGGCTTCGAAGCCAAATGGTGCAGGATTACCAATATTTAACTTGATAATACGATGTCCTTGTTCTTCCATGGCATTGGCGGCTTTTAATACAGGGCCACGAATGTCATAACATACATTTTGTAATTTTGCGGATTTTGCAATTTGCATAGTAACAAACTCATTTGGGCTACATCTAATATATTCATAGTCAGTGATAAATCTGGCTAAGCATTCGATTCTAGCGAAAAAAGCGATGAATGTTCAGTAGGCTAGACAATGTTTTTTGGTGTATAAGACGTTAAGTTTGTTAGAGAGGTGCATTTTTATGAGCCAAGTTCAAAAAACTGATGCGCAATGGCAAAATGAATTAAGCCCAGAAGAGTTTTATATTTGCCGACAAAAAGGTACAGAGCGTGCATTTACAGGCCAATATTGGAATTGTCACGAAAAAGGCGTATATCTATGCCGTTGCTGCGAAACAGCTTTATTTAGTTCAGAGACTAAGTATGATTCGGGTTCGGGATGGCCAAGTTTTTATCAGGCCCTTAATGAGCAAGTCATTGCAGAACATCGTGATTTAACTCATGGCATGATTCGCACCGAAATTACTTGTCAGCAGTGTGGCGCACATTTAGGTCACGTTTTTCCTGATGGCCCAAAACCAACAGGCTTGCGTTATTGTGTTAATTCGGCTTCATTAAAGCTTAAACAAAATTAAATACATCAACTGGAGAGATAAAATGCCCAATGTATATGATTATTCTGCAACCACTATTTCTGGCAAAGAAGTGTCGATTGCCGATTATAAAGGCAAAGTTTTATTGGTGGTGAATACGGCTAGTAAATGTGGTTTAACACCACAATTTAAAGATTTAGAAGCTTTGTATGAAAAATATAAAGATCAAGGTTTGATGATTTTAGGTTTTCCCTGTAATCAATTTTTAAGCCAAGACCCAGCCAGTAATGAAGAAATTAGTGAGTTTTGCCAATTAAATTATGGTGTTACATTTCCAATGTTCGCCAAAATTGATGTCAATGGCGATGAAGCTCATCCTTTATTCAAACACTTAAAAGAAGCTGCACCTGGTTTATTGGGTATGAATGCTATTAAATGGAACTTTACTAAATTTTTAGTTGATCGTCAGGGCAATGTGATTGAGCGTTATGCACCAACCACCGTACCATTAGATATTGCTAAAGATATTGAGAAGTTATTGTAAGAAAACGATCATCAATAGCCTTACCACAAACGAATAAAACTTGATCGTTTGTGGTTAGCGAATCAGAACCTAAGCTATAGCTGCTTTTTGCTTAGTTTTGCCTTTAGGTGCTTTACTGACATTAGGCGCATAACTCAAATCATACTCAGGCAATTTTAAGCTGCTTAAACGTTGTCTTAAGGTTGCTAATGACCAAGGCCATGCCGCGAAGTTACGGCCATTGGCATCTAAGTAATAACTCTTACAGCCACCACTATTAAAAACGGTAGTTTGTAAATGCTTTTGTACGGCTTCGTTATGACGACGTAAAACGCTTGGTTTGATGGTAAATTTGCTAATGCCTTGAGCTTTAACTTGTTGTAAACCATCAACAATATAATCAAGTTGTGCTTCGGCTAAACCAATAAATGAATCATAAACTAACACATTAGGGCCAAGCATTAAAAAGGCATTGGGGACATCTTCTAAGCTAGTACCTAAATAGGCTTCGGGTGAACTGTTTTTCCATAAGTCAGATAAACGTTGGCCATTAGCATTATGAATCTTTTTACCAATTGGGGGATGAGATACCTCAAAACCTGTGCCCCAAATAATCACATCGACTTCATGACGTTGACCATTCGCCGCAATCACAGTATTGCCTTCAACTTTCACTAAACCATGTGGAATTAAACGGGTATTAGCAGCTTGTAAGGCAGGGTAATAGTTGTTAGCAAATAAAATACGCTTACAGCCAACGGTAAAGTTAGGCGTGACATTTTTACGCAACACAGGATCTTTAATTTGTAATTTTAATAATTGTTTACCCAACACATTTAAGGGTTTGAGCGCAATAGGATTACGCAAACCAAAGTTAATTGCATTTAACGATTGGGCAACACTATTACGCCAAGTTTGTTGAATCGCTGGGTATTTGGCAATAATTGACTTACCCCAATCGTTCAAATTCATATCTGGCTTAGGTAACACCCACGGTGCAGTGCGTTGAAATACATAAAGTTCTTTGGCTTTAGGTTGAATTTGTGGCACAAACTGAATGGCAGATGCGCCTGTGCCAATGACAGCAATGCGTTTGCCTGTTAAATCGTAGTCATGATTCCATTTGGCAGAATGGAACATTTCACCCGTAAAAGTGTCTAAACCTTCTACTCGTGGGGTTTGTGGCTCGGTAATTGGGCCAGTCGCACAAATTAAGGTTTTTGATAAATATTGGCCTTGATTAGTATCTAAAACCCATAGATGACGGCTGTCATCCCATGACGCATTTTCTAAAGCGGTATTAAATTGAATAGAAGATTTAATATTGAAGTTTTCACTAACTTCTTCTAAGTAAGCTAAAATTTCAGCTTGTCGAGCAAACAAGTGACTCCATTTTGCACTTGGCGCAAAGGAGTAAGAGTAGAGTGAAGAAGGCACATCACAACCACAACCGGGGTAGGTGTTTTCACGCCATGTGCCACCGACACGACTGGCTTTTTCAATGATTTTAAAGTTGTTGTAACCAACTTTTTGCAAACGAATCGCGGCAGCAATACCAGAAATACCAGCACCAACAA
>NZ_CALETI010000285.1 GCF_937920075.1 uncultured Agitococcus sp. | reverse complement strand
CTCCGAAGGCAGGGGTCGTGGGTTCGAATCCCGCCGGGCGCGCCATTTAAATCAATAAGTTACAACAAATAAAATCGATAAAATTTTCTCATACGGAATCTGTACGGAAATTAAATAGCTATTAGATCCTGACACTCCTCTATTTACAACTACACCTTTTTTCTTTTTACGGTCATTTCATCACTCTCTTCTACTGAGTTTTTTAGCCAAATAACAATGCTCAAAAATTGTAATGATATAACATTGCAATTTTTAACCATGACCTCATTCCAAAATTTTTCAAATATATATCATCTTAATGAAGTCTTACCTTCATCTTATCTTTTTATGAATTATTGTTTCTTAGGATTACTCATCATGGCTAAACATTGTCCAAATTGTCAATCAAGACAAATTACTAAACGTCATTATGGCAAAAAAGCTGGTGGCATGTTGGGTGCAGCCGCAGGTGCAAGCACTGGTGCAGCAACAGCATCAGGCGGCGCACAGATAGGTTCTACACTCGGAATGGCGGCAGGCCCTTTGGGTTCTGCTGTTGGTGGTGTGGCTGGAGCCGTTATCGGTGGCTTATTCGGCGCAGTCGCAGGCGGTACTGTCGGTTCTAAGGCAGGAGAGTTTGTTGATAAGAAAATTCTTGATAACTACGAATGCCTTAACTGTGGCTATGTGTTTAGCAAGAAGCGTAAATAATCGTAGTCAATTTATTATTGGAGATATTTATCATGACTATACGTTGTCCTTATTGTTTATCTTATCAAGTCGATACCTTAAATCAGGCTAAAAAGACTGGCAGTGCTGTCGGTACTGTCGCAGGAGCCGCTAGTGGAGCTTCAAGCTCTTTTACTGGTGCAAGAATCGGTGCATCAATCGGTGCAGTGGCTGGACCTGTTGGTTCGGTGGTCGGTGGTTTTGCAGGGGCGTTATTAGGTGGTTTTCTTGGAGGAGTCGCTGGCGGTACGGCAGGTTCTAAACTCGGTGAATTTGTTGACGATAATATCTTAGATAACTACAAGTGTTTACGCTGTGGTTATACCTTTAGTGAGCCTCGTTAACTACATTCATCCTCACCACTACCCTCTCAGTTCATTTCGTTTTATTTCATTCGTTTTTCATCATTCCTTTCATTTATCCCTTTGCTCATCACTGTGGCGAAATAATTGGTTATTGCCTTTCGTTACTCGCATTTTGAGCTTGAGCAAGTGAATCCTTTATTTTCGGAGAATTTATCATGTCACATTTAGTCGAATCGATGGCTTATGTCGGTGCAACCCCATGGCACGGTTTAGGTAATCATTTAGAAGAACAACAGCCTTTAGAAGTGTGGGCTAAACAAGCAGGCATGGATTGGTCTATTTTAGAAGCACCTGTACGTTTTATGACTGGTGATGAACATACGTCATCTATCCGTACCTTTGCAGACAACAAGGTGCTGTATCGTTCAGATACGAATGCTCCCCTGTCAGTCGTCAGTCAGCGTTATCAGGTGGTTCAACCGCGTGAGATTTTAGAGTTTTATCGCGATTTAACCGAAGTCTCTGGCTTTGAGTTAGAAACGGCTGGGGTGTTAAAAGGCGGTCGTAAGATTTGGGCATTGGCGAAAACAGGTCAATCCATGAGCTTACG
>NZ_CALETI010000284.1 GCF_937920075.1 uncultured Agitococcus sp. | reverse complement strand
ATGCTGATATTTACACTATCACCAACAGATTTGCCTGTGCCAGTTGCAGCATTAATGGTGATACTTGTTAAAGAGTTATTAGATAACTCAATGATTGTTCTTCCGTTCTCTGTTACAGCACTAGCAGGGACGTTGTAGGTTGTACTTGCATCACTTACAAACTGATAGCGTTGATTAGCGACAGTCGCATAATCTGCTAAAGCTGTAGATACTGCTAAAGTAGTCGGATACTTCGTATCATTCGGCAAAGATAAAGATGTAGCTTTATTAGTAGTGTTTTCGGGTACATAAATAAGATTATTCTGAATGACAGCCCAATTGGCGTTAGATTGAGCAGGACTATCCACTAAAGCGCGAATAGTATCACCGACACTGACAGGGATACCGTTAACATTACCATCAGCACTGATAGCCCACAAATCACCTTTTAAAATAGCCCCCGAATTACCACTGCCGCCTGTTGTGGGGTATAAAGAAGTAACTGTTGGGTTATAGTTACCACGATCATCTAATAAGCCGACAACTAAACTATCAGCATAATCCTTAGCATTACTTTCGGCTGTGGCAGCGACTTCATTAGCATGACCCTCAGCATCTGATAGAGCAGCAGCCGCCGCACCTGCAAAATCAAAAGCACTGGCATTGTAAGTAACAATATCACCATACGTGGTTTGCTCATTTTCTACAGCTTCTAGGCGTGTATTTAAAACACTACCTTGATTAGCTGATAGAGCAGCAGTGGTGCTGGTTGATAACAAGTTATCAATTACATTAATTGAACTACCACCACCTTCAACTTCAACAGTTAAAACGCCAGCATTTAAAGTCGCTGCAACACCTGCACCAGTAAAATTAATGGCTTGTGCTTCACCAAGCAAAATATTTTCGTCTTTATAAGCTGTTTTTGCGCCTGTTAAACCAAAAAGGCCTGGAATGCCCACACTTTCTACATAACTCATGATTTAAACCTCAAAAGCCTCAGTTTTGAGGCTTAATTATTGTTAGCGTGTGACGTTATCAACAATACACACGCGGCCTTCTAAATAACGAGTCACAACACCAGAAGGGCTAATAAGCTCTAAGTCGTAAACAGCAAGTTTACCCTCTGACTCATAAGGCAATTCACCAATTGGCCCTGGTTCTGTTACTTTGCCTTTGCTAGTCAAACCTGAAGTATCTAATGCGGTTGTAACAGCAGCTGTTACGTTGATAGTAATAACACCATAACCACAGGTAATTCGGTTATTTTCTGTTGTTAGCTCTAAAACAACAATCTCGCTTGATACTGCACTACGAACTTGCATGCGTGCTGTAAAATTACGAATATCAGCATCAGGCCCTGGTTTTAAAAACAGTTGACGCTGAAAATCTGCACCTTT
>NZ_CALETI010000283.1 GCF_937920075.1 uncultured Agitococcus sp. | reverse complement strand
TGGATTCCGTGGGGAGGTAAATAATGGATTACATTATTGAACAGCCAAGCAAAAAAAGCGTGACATCAAACAATGACGATATGCAATTCATTATTGAACCACCAAAAAAGAAACCAAAAACAGCCGAACAGATTGGCCGTGAATTGCCAAGTCCGCTACAAGGCGGAGTTAATGCAGTCACTCAAGGCTTGATGTTTAACTTAGGGGATGAGGCATACGGTGCATTAGGTGGCTTAGGTGCAGCATTAACAGGTAATGACATTGCAGAAAATTATCGTTATAACCGTGATTTGGTTCGCGGTATGTCTAAGCAATATAAAGAGGATTATCCCACAACTGCAACACTATCTGAGCTTTTAACAGGTATTCCATCTGCTGTTTTGTTGCCAATGCCAAAAGCTAAAGCATTAAGCGCGACAGCATCAAAAGCGGCTCAAGTGTTAAATCAGTCAAAAAACGTGGCCAAAGGTGGCGCGTTATATGGTGGATTATCAGGTTTTGGCGGTAGTGAAGCCGATACAGCTTTAGGTGTTTTAAGCGACACTGCTTCAAGTGCTGCAATTAGTGGTGGCTTAGGTGGAGTGATGACACCTTTAGCTATGGGTATTGGTGGAGTTGGTTCGAATGTCGCTCAAAGAATTAGTGATAAATCTGCAAGTGATTTTGCTAAGCGCAAAGTCGCGGAGTCGTTTTTGCGGTCGGCTGAGGGTCAAGCGCAACTGTTTGAACGTGGTGTTCCACGCGGCCAAAATGCGGCTGGTACGACATTGTATGATGATGCTATTACTAACCCGATGGAATACTATGCGCGACGAATGGAGAAAATGCCAAAGGGTACGCCTGTGGGGGCAGTTGCTAAAGAGCCGATGAGCTTGCTAGATACTACTGCAACAATGACAGGGTCGGTGAGTACGAAAGTCGCTAAGAAGCAAGAGCTGCTAAAAAACAAAGAAGCACAGAGAATGCTAGGTTATGCTGAAGAAGCAATCGGCAAAGGTCGCCCTGA
>NZ_CALETI010000282.1 GCF_937920075.1 uncultured Agitococcus sp. | reverse complement strand
ATGCCGTTAGCATTGATCGTCAACATGTGAATGACTACAACACCGTTTGTGGCTTTACTCAAAGTGATATCTTAGCACCAACCTACTTACATATGTTAGTCATGCCTTTACAAATGGCATTAATGGTTGAAGAAAGCTTTCCTTTCCCCATGTTAGGTTTAGTACATATTGCTAACAAAATCACCCAGCTTCGTCCTGTCAAAGCCTGTGAAAAAGTCAATATTACTTGCCGTTTTGGTGAATTAAAGCCACATGACAAAGGCCAACAATTTACTTTATTAGCCGATGTTTATGTGGGTAATGAAGTAGTTTGGTCTGAAGAAACCATTTATTTATTCCGTCAAGCCGTTAAATCTGCTGAAGGTGCTGCTAAACCAGAAGCCAGCAAAGAAAAAGCCAAACCCAGTGTGTCAAGCTTTAATGCTTTCTGGACGATTCCGAGTGATATTGGTCGCCGTTATGCAGCGGTTTCTGGTGATAGCAACCCCATTCATTTATACGACTTTACCGCTAAGTTATTTGGTTTTCCACGCGCGATTGCTCATGGCATGTGGACGAAGGCCAAATGTTTGAGCATGTATGAAGGTCGTTTACCTGACGCGTTTGAAGTGGATGTACAGTTTAAATTGCCGGTATTATTACCTGCAAAAGTTGGCTTTCAAACAATGACAACTGAGTCCGTAACTGAGTTTAATGTGATGGATGCCAAATCTGGCAAACCTCATGTTGCAGGCACTATTAAAGCGCTTTAAAAAAGAAAGTCCCCTTTTACAAAAAGGGGACTTTTCTCGCTTATAGTTCAATCTTGCCTGTCAACATATCTTCTCTTCGCTTAGGCAGTTATCACTTATTTATTCACTCAAAATCGCTTGCAGCTCTTTTGACTTCACAAAACGTGCTAATCGCGGTGCGATGCCTAAGCTTTGCGCATACATCACCCAATCACCCATAAAACTATACACAGGATATGTAAACGTTGCTGGCTTATTTTTTTCAAAAAAGAAATGCCCAACCCACGCACAACCATAACCCGCAACAATTCCTGCCGCTATATAACGCTTTTTGCCCGTAATCACACTCGCGGTTAAACCCACTAAGCCCAAGGTACTGCCTACAAAATGCAGACGACGACAGACTTTATTTTCATGTTGGCTTAAATAAAAGGGGTAAAATTCGGCAAAATTGGCAAATTGGGTAGGTGTTTCCTCAATCATGCTAAGATTTTGCTCATTACTCTGACGATGTTTAATCTCTAAAGCGGTAATATTAACGGCTTCGCTCATGGTGTCTTGCTCCTATTTTTATCTAGCTAGTTTTATTATCAGAATGATTCCGTTAGCATAGCGTATCTTATTGTTGATACCACTTTTTTTATTATGCGCCTATTCGCTTTGTGTTTGAGTTTGTGCCTTTTAGTCGCTTGTGGTCAAAAAGGGGCTTTGTACCTACCTGAGAAAAAACCACCCACGACTTCTCCTCATTCCCAATCTTAAGAGTTTATCTAAACATGTCAGTTTTTAGTTATCGTGACGGCCATTTATATGCCGAACAAGTTGCTGTTAGTCAATTAGGCCAACAGTTTGGCACACCTTTATATATTTATTCGCGTGCTGCCTTAGAAAGTCATTACCGTGCTTTTGATGAAGCCTTTGCCACTGTGCCCCATCAAGTATGTTATGCCGTTAAAG
>NZ_CALETI010000281.1 GCF_937920075.1 uncultured Agitococcus sp. | reverse complement strand
GTATCAATTTTTGATACCCATTTTTATTTTATGAGCCTACTTGAGAATTTATCAACAACCTTATCGTACAGTGCTGAAAGCGTTGCTCATTTTAGTGAGTTAATAGATATTCAGTGGATAGAAGCCTCGCTAACGAAGACAGGCAAAGCCTCCATACGCAAACGGAAGCTACCTGCGGAGCAAGTTGTTTGGTTAGTGATTGGACTAGCCTTATTCCGAAATCAACCGATTTGGTATGTTGTCCAACAGCTTGATTTAGTACAAGGAGAAAGTAACTATTGTTATCCCAGTGCCACCGTTCAAGCAAGACAACGTTTAGGGCAAGAACCGTTAGCGGAATTATTTCGGACATTAAGCCAATCGTGGTTAGAAGGGTCGCTAGTTAAACAAGAAAAATATCAGGATTTACAGGTATTTGCGGTTGATGGCGTGATTTGGGCGATGCCGCACACCCCTGATAATTTCAGTCATTTTGGTTCATCCAAAGGAAAAGCGGCCTCAGCGACATGGCCACAAGTGAGAGCGGTTTGCTTGATGAATACACAGAGTCACGAATTAATTGACGCACAATTAGGAGATATGTCACAAGGAGAATTGACCTTAGCCCATCGTTTAAGCGTTCCTCATGACAGCATTACGTTATTTGACCGAGCGTACTTTTCAGCAGATTTTTTAATGAGTTGGCAAGAAAAGGCAGAAAATAGTCATTGGTTAATGAGAGCGAAAGATAATTTACGTTATGAAGTGATTGAAAAATATGGGCAAGGTGATTATTTGATACAAATGCCTGTTTCAGCACGCGCACAAAAATTGAATCCGACACTAGGGCAAACATGGCAAGCCCGTTTAATGGAAGTTGAACATGAAGGGAAAAAGAGGCGATATATCACCTCATTGATCAATAAGGAAAAATACTCTAAAAAAACACTGGTAACACTTTATATTCAGCGATGGGAAATTGAATTAGGTTTTCGTGAAATCAAGTCATCTTTGCAAGAAGGAATGATGTTGCGTAGTAAATTGCCTGAATTGGTTTATCAAGAGATTTGGGGGGTATTGATTGCGTATAATCTTATCAGAAGACAAATGAAAATCATGGCAAATACGTTAGAAGTCAGTCCGTTAAGAATGAGCTTTCATGTGTGTTCTTTAGCCATCATTAATTTATTACGATTTGCCCCCCTGTTATCTGCGGGAACGTTGCCAAAACAATTACAGTCATTGATGAATCAGGCAAGTATGTTCGTTTTACCCAAGAAAAGAGAGCGTACATACCCTAGAGTCGTGAAACCAAAACCTCAAAAATATCCTATAAAAAAATGCCAGTTAGATCTTAACTGACTGGCATTACTTCAAATGAAGGGCTTTATAAAAGATCAGTGCGAAGCTGATCCAATTTAGCAAAAGAAAATCTACATTTTGAAGCATCAGTGGGACTGGCCGAAGCCAGCCCCTATGCCTTATTTCTGTTGTTTCACTTCAATTTTGAAGGGTTCGAGCTGCATAGCAAACTCGCCCCCTAATATCAAAGTTCCCAAACCCAAACTAAATACGGTGATGAAAATCAACCACAGCACAAGGTTTGCTTTTTGGGACAGAACAGCATAAAATTTACTGTACTTCATCTAGTAAATTTCCTGATGTTGTACGGTCGCAAAACAACCCCCAACCATACGGCAGGGCGCGTTGGCCAATCCAACATCCTGACTATTGCAAGTAGTCAGTACGGATATTCTAAACGAAAAAGCCACTGTTTTATACAGTGGCTTTTTCGTTTTTAGAGATAGCAGTTCCTAAGTCCCTAAAATAAAAATTCCGCATGCGGAAACATATTTTAAAAATTCAATTGGGTTGCCCATCATAATCACTAATAAAACGTTGACAGTTATTGGCATCAGCTTCATCAACATGAACCCAAAAGAAGCCTGATTTATCTTTTTTCTGCATACGTTTAATCGTTTTTCCGCACTTAGGGCATACTCTCTCAAAGTCTGCCAAAGGCAATGTGCTTCTATCTAATTTTATAGTAGAAATATCTTGTTGAATAACATTATAGAGCTGACTAATAACCTGATTATAAGTCATACCACTATTGGCTATTTTATCAAGATCATCTTCCATATTAGCGGTAAAGTCATAATCTAAAAACTTTTGTTCTTTGAGAGCATCAATAATGGTAATGCCTAATTCTGTTGGAAATAAAGATTGTTTATTTTTATCTTTTTTATCGGGTGAACCAACTTGAATATATGATTTGCTAATAATATTCTGAATGATTGTTGCGTATGTTGACGGTCGCCCTATTCCCAACCCCTCTAATTTTTTAATGAGACTACCTTCGGTGTATCTTGGTGGTGGAGCTGTCATTTTATTATCAATTTTATTGCCAATGACACCATGAACATCGCCTACTCTTGGGACTTTGTTAATTTTACTGAGTTCATCCTTCTCATCTTTGGTATCCAAGATAACTAATTCACGCCATCCTTTCAACAATTCAACACTCGCAGCCGCTTTAAATAGAGCTTGGAATGCTTGATCGTTAAACATGTAATATTTTTCACTACATGCTTCAATAGTGGTTACTTCATCTATGGCAGATGGCATACATGATGTCACGGCTCTTTCGTGAATTAACGCATAAATCTTTTGTACTTCATCATCTGAGTCCACTATAAGGTTATTAAAATTTGTTGGTCTGATTGCCTCATGTGCGCCTTGAGCGTTGTCCTTAGCTGGCCATTTATGTTGTGTATTATTTGGGGTGAATCCTTTGGAAACTAACCATTGAGCTGCCGCATTGAACCCTTCTGATGACATATTAGGATTGTCTGTACGATGATAGGTAATATGTCCAGATTCAAACAAACTTTGTGCGATTTCCATTGTTTTACTGGCATTTAACTTTAAGGCAGCATTGGCAACTTGTTGTAATAATGATGTCGTTAAAGGGCTTTTAGGCTTGGTTTCGCGTTTGCGAATATCAACGTTTGTTATGCAAACTCGTTTTGTCTGGGCAATTTTTTCTGCTAATTCTTTGTCGAAGAGATGTTTTTCATCCGAGCTACAGTTTTTAGGATTATGTTTTAATTCTAATTCATTATCTAAAGTGATAAAAACTTCATAAAAGGCTTTTGGCACAAAACTACGAATTTTGTTTTCAATGTCAACAACCAAGCGCAATGCAGGAGTTTGCACTCTACCAGCAGATAAGCCGCGATTAGATTGCTCGCACAATATTGACGAAACATCATACCCTACGACTCTATCAGCTACTCTACGAGCCTCTTGAGCCATCACTAAATTAATATCAATTGGCCTTGGAGACAACAAAGATCGGAAGAGCGTCGTGTAGGGAAAGAGTGTCTTCGCCTGTGTAGATC
>NZ_CALETI010000280.1 GCF_937920075.1 uncultured Agitococcus sp. | reverse complement strand
CTATCGTCCAGAAATTGCACCTGCTGATTTAGGTCAAAGCTGGCGTGGTGGTTTCTTTTGTCCATGTCATGGTTCTACTTATGATATGGCTGGCCGTGTTTATAAGAGTGTACCCGCACCAATCAATTTGGAAGTTCCACCCTATAAATATCTAAGCGACAATGTTGTCGTCATAGGGGAGTTGGCTTAATGAAAAATAAGTTATTTTCCAATTTGATGTCATGGGTTGATGCGCGTTTCCCCGCGACTGAAACTTATGAATATCATATGTCAAAATACTATGCACCCAAGAACTTTAACTTCTGGTACTTCTTTGGTGTATTGTCAATGGTGGTATTAGTTAACCAATTATTGACAGGCTTTTGGTTAACGATGATGTATAGCCCTACCGCTGAAGGTGCTTTCGATTCTATCGAATACATCATGCGTGACGTAGAATACGGTTGGTTAATTCGTTATATGCACTCCACAGGCGCGTCAGCGTTTTTTGTGGTTGTGTACTTACATATGTTCCGTGGTTTGCTCTACGGCTCTTACCAAAAACCACGTGAATTAGTGTGGTTAATTGGTATGGCTATTTATTTATGTTTAATGGCCGAAGGTTTTTTTGGTTATTTATTACCTTGGGGTAATATGTCCTACTGGGGTGCACAAGTTATTCTTAACTTAGCAGGTGCTATTCCTGTGGTGGGTGATGCCCTCGTCACTTGGGTGCGTGGTGATTATTTATTATCTGGTGCGACCTTAAACCGTTTCTTTGCGATTCATGTTGCAGTCATTCCATTAATTTTGGTTGGCTTGGTGTTTATGCACTTAGTCGCCTTACATCATGTAGGTTCTAACAACCCTGATGGTGTAGATATCAAAAAAGTAAAAGATGAAAATGGTGTACCTTTAGATGGTATTGCTTTCCATCCTTATTACACAGTCCATGACTTAGTGGGCATTGTTGTCTTCTTATTTATCTTCTCTTTAGTCATTTTCTTCTTCCCTGATGGTGGCGGTTATTTCTTAGAGAAGCCAAACTATGACCCAGCAAACCCCTTAAAAACGCCAGCACACATTGCACCAGTTTGGTATTACACACCATTTTATGCAATTTTACGTGCCGTTCCTTCTAAGTTAGGTGGTGTGATTGCCATGGGTGCGGCGATTGCGATTCTCTTTGTCTTGCCGTGGTTAGATAAGAGTCCAGTCAAATCTATGCGTTACAAAGGTTGGATGAGTAAAGTTTGGTTGGGTATTTTTGTGGTGAGCTTTATCAGTTTGGGTTATTTAGGTGTAGTGCCTGCAACGCCTGTTAGCACACTGATGTCACAAATTTTCACCATTTTATATTTCTTATTCTTCTTATTAATGCCTATTTACACCTCAATTGAGACCTGTAAACAGCCACCTAAACGTGTGACTGGAGGAAAGCACTAATGAAAAAGTTATTTTTATTATTTGCCCTCATGTTAAGTCCAGCCTTGGCTTTAGCAGGTGGTGGTGGTGCTTGTGGTACTTTGCCCAAATGTGAAAAAGCACCAGTCGATTTGCATAACAAAGAGTCTTTACAAAACGGAGCTAAGATTTTTATTAGCTACTGTTTAGGCTGTCATAGTGCTAAGTATTTACGCTATGAACGTATGGCTCAAGATTTAGAGATTGACCCAAAGTTAGTTGAACAGTATATGATGTTTACCACCGAGAAAATTGGTGATGGTATGGATACTAAGGTCAATAAAAAGGATCAAGCTAAATGGTTTGGTAATGCTCCACCTGATTTAAGCTTAGAAACACGTTTGCAGAGTCCTGATTGGGTTTACACCTATCTGTTAAACTTTTATCCAGACGACAAACGTCCGTGGGGGGTTAATAACCGCGTATTTAAAGACGTGGCGATGCCTCATGTGTTAGATAGCTTAGAGCAAGATTTAGGCCCAGAAGATTATAAAGTTGCAGTCGGTGACTTGGTTAACTTTATGACTTATATGGCTGAACCAATCCGTACTGAGCGTGAACGTTTAGGTGTTTGGGTATTATTATTCTTAGCCATTATGTTTGTTCCAGTGTATTTGCTGAACAAAGAGTATTGGAAAGATGTCAAATAAGACTTAAATCCATCAAAAAGGGCAACGATAAGTTGCCCTTTTTTTTGAGAGTTTGTTATTGTTATACTTAAGGTAAATATAATTTTAAAAGGAGCAAAATGTATGGGGGTAATGAATAAGCGAGCATCAGTAGTAATGACCTTATATTCAGATGCAAATGACCATTATAGTCATCGAGTTCGCTTTGTTTTGGCCGAAAAGGAATGTGCAGTTGAAGTTGTGAGTATTAACCCTCATCAAAAGCCTGAAGATTTGGCGCATTTAAATCCTTATAATACCTTGCCCACTTTGGTTGATCGTGATGTTTGTTTGTATGAAACAAAAATTATGATTGAGTATTTGGATGAACGTTTTCCTCATCCGCCATTATTAGCTTCGTATCCTGTTGCTCGAGCTTTAACCCGTCAATATGCTTATCGAATTGAAAAAGATTGGTGTCGCTTAGTTGACATTATTTTGCATGAAGATGATGATGAAGTGGTATTAAATGCGCGTAAAGAATTGCGTGAAAGTTTAATTAGTATTGCGCCAATTTTTGCCGAAAAGCCATTTTTTATGAGTGATGAGTTCACCATGGTGGACGTACTTTTAGCCCCGATTTTATGGCGACTGCCAATATTAAGAATAGAGTTACCCGAAAAGCCTTGTCGTCCCTTGTTGCGTTATATGGAGCGTTTATTTAGCCGAGAAGGTTTTGTGAATAGTTTAACACCAGCCGAAAAACATATACGGCACTAATGAGAAGATAATTATGACTCCAAGTCGTCCCTATTTGGTCAGAGCCATTTATGAGTGGTTAGTTGATAATAATGCTACCCCTTATTTGTTAGTGGATGCCACACAGGCTAATGTTCGTGTGCCAACACAACACGTTAAAGATGGCAAAATTGTGTTAAATATTGCGCCTCATGCGGTCAAAGATTTATTTATTCGTAATGAAGGTATTAGCTTTTCTGCACGTTTTGGCGGAGTGCCAATGATGGTGTCTGCGCCAATGGCGGCGGTTGCGGCAATTTATGCACGCGAGAATGGCCAAGGTATGTTTTTTGATAATGCTGAAGAATATGCCAATGTTGAAAAAGTAGAGAACGTAACTGTTGCAGAGCCTGTTAAACCTAACTTGAGCGTAGCGACTGAGAATACTGACAGTGAAGTATCATCAGAAAATCCTGAGCGACCAAAGGGCAGGCCAACATTATCGGTGGTGAAATAAGTACATACCCTCTCTACACGAGAGGGATTTTTTAATCCAAATAATCAACCAATTTAACAATTCGCGTAATATCGGGTGTTTCTTTAATGGTATTAATTACCTGTTCGGTTTGAGAGCGAGTCAGTTTTGCCATCAAATAAACAGTTCCATTCTCCACCAATACTTTGCATTGGCTACTCGGGAACTCTTTCATAAACGTTAGCTTACTGGCGATTTGTAGTTTTAATACACCATCTTTAGCACGATTTAAATAAGAGCTAATTTGTGGCGTGACAACCAATTCGTTGTGTACCAAATTCACTTCTCTAATGCTGCGTACCATGTCTTCAACTTGTTGTTTATGTTTGATGCTCGTCACTTGACCCGCAATTAACACATTACTATGAAAGCTCATAAAAACAACATGGGCGTTTTTAAACTCAGGATCAATTTTATATAAATTAATATTTGCAGTATTTTCAATGCTGCTATCTTCAATGCGTTGGCTCAAGGTGCGTTCACCTTCCAGCTTGCCAACAGGTTCAGAGCCAGACGTGGCGGCAATCATTTGCGCGCAACCTGTCAGCCATAAACTGCTAATCATTAAAAATATCAAAGATTTTTTCATGTCTAATCGTCTACTAAAAAAGCGGCAGGTAGCCATGTTATGGTGTTATTACCTTGTTTATCAATAGCAAGCACATCAAAACGTATATTAAAACAGGCATATTGAGGGTAACAGTATAAAAAATAACGGGCAGCAGCAATAATCTTACGTTGTTTGCTTAACGTAACGGAGGCTACTGCGCCGCCAAAACGATTAGAGCTACGATAGCGAACTTCAACAAACACTAAGGTTTGCTGTTTATCAAGCATCACCAAATCAATTTCGCCGTATTTGCTGTAAAAATTTTGGGTAATTAATGATAAACCTTGTGCCTGTAGATGGTTACAGGCACGTTGTTCAGCGTGTTGACCCAGTTGTTGGGTTGAGGGCTTGGGCATTTCCATTGCTCACTTTAGCACATAAAGGTTGACGGCGAATTAAGCCTTCTTCAACACTAATAAAGCCTGTTCGGGCGTTAAATTGCATTTTTTTGCGACTATTGATGTGTTGACTTAATAACCACGCATCTGCACCAAAGGCAAATAGACGATCGTCATTAATGATGTCATCAGGTTTTGACCATTTTGTGGTTTCAATTACCCACGGCAAACCACAAAAACTTAAGCCGTTTAAGTCTTGACGTTCTAAACTGGTTTTTTGGCTGTCATAAGCTAAAGAGTTGCTATACACAGGCGGAGGATTACGCTGATAAAAATTCAGTAAGGGCATAATGTATAAAGCAAACTGTGGACTTGCTAAATAAAAAGCTTGTACGTCTTTATTATTTGGCTCTGCGATGAGTTTCTTAATGCTTTGGGTAAAGCCATCGGTTGCGGTTTGGCTGAGCGTGTAATTGCTCATTAAATTACCGCCCATGCCTGTCCATGTTTGCTCAAAGGCTTGACGCAAGCGTTCGCTATTAGCATCGTTTAAACCAATGACGCGCACTTTTTTAATGCCATTTTGCTGCATCACTTTAATCAGTGGGACAATTTCTTCTTCAGGTGCAAGGGCAAATTGCCAAAGTGTGGATAAACCTTCGTTATTAACTCGGTTTAAAGCTAATACTGGGATGTTGGGAGGATTTTTAACTAATTGTGCGACTTGCTCTTTGAGTAAAGGGCCAATAATCAGTTGGCTACCATTATTTTGGCTTTGTTGGATAATGGTTTCTATTGCAGAGCTGCTCGTTGTATCATAAAAGCGTAAAAACGGGCTGTGGTTATTTTGAGCCAAACTTTGATAGTATCCCGACAGCAAACCATTTCGCACAAATTCAGCAGTTTTTGCAGTTGTACCTGTGCTCGGTAATAAAATACTAGTTTCGCTGGCCATCACTGAACTAGCTAAGCACAACAGACTACTACTCAAAAAACGAATCCACGACATCACTGAGTTCCTAAATATGACAGGGTTACTTTACGTGGTTGCCACCCCAATTGGCAACCTAGAGGATATTAGCGCACGGGCGATTAAAGTGTTAAGCCAAGTTAATCGTATTGCAGCGGAGGATACACGACATTCAAGCCGTTTGTTACAGCATTTAGGGATTAACACGCCATTAGTTGCCGTACATGATCACAACGAAGCAGGACGTGTGCAAAGCTTAATTGAACAGCTAGTGGCAGGTGAAAATATGGCATTGATTTCGGATGCAGGCACGCCATTAATCAGTGATCCAGGTTATCGTCTGGTGGCGGCAGCACATCAAGCCAATATTCAAGTTGTGCCTGTGGTGGGTGCTTGTGCTGCTATTGCAGCATTATCGGCAGCAGGTTTACCCAGTGATCGTTTTAGTTTTGAAGGGTTTTTGGCGGCTAAAACCAGTCAACGACAAACACAGTTAAAAGCTTTAGCCAATGAAAGCAGAACGTTGATCTTTTATGAAGCACCACATCGTATTTTGGAGTGTGTGCAAGATATGGCGGCGATTTTTGGGGCAGATAGACGTGTGGTGTTGGCCAGAGAGTTAACCAAAACCTTTGAAACCATTAAACAATGTACTTTGGCAGAGTTGTGTGTGTTTGTGGAGTCGGACACAAATCAGCAACGCGGCGAAATTGTGTTGGTGGTTGATGGTGCACCAGAAGATTCAGGTTTAATGGCAGAAAAAGAGTTAGATGCGTTATTGTTAAAGTTATTAAAGTATTTACCTGTTAAAGCCTGTGCGCAATTAGCGGCGGAGTTAACAGGTCATAAAAAAAATGCCTTGTATGATCGAGCGTTGGCTTTGCAGCAAATGAAATAAGGAAAAATAATGAATCGTGAACAAGGTTTTGTCGCAGGCACATTAATACATACCCACACGGGTTTAGTGCCGATTGAACTTAGTTATTAAAATCCTAGCGCGACAAATTGCTAAAATCTGCGTATAATCGCGCCCCAATTTGTCGTTAAACTTTATTTCTATTGAAGGAGCTAAACATGGCTATCGAACGTACTTTATCTATCATTAAGCCTGATGCAGTTGCTAAAAACGTTATTGGTCAAATTTACAGCCGTTTTGAAGGTGCTGGTTTACAAATCGTTGCTGCTAAAATGAAGCATTTATCTAAAGCTGAAGCTGAAGGTTTTTATGCTGAACACAAAGAACGTGGTTTCTTTGCTGATTTAGTTGCTTTCATGACTTCTGGTCCTGTGATCATTCAAGTATTAGAAGGCGAAGGCGCAGTATTAAAGCACCGTGACATTATGGGCGCAACTAACCCAAAAAATGCTGCTGCTGGTACTATCCGTGCTGACTTTGCTGCTTCTATCGACGAAAATGCTGTTCACGGTTCTGACTCTGAAACTTCTGCTGCACGTGAAATCGCTTATTTCTTTAGTGCTATTGAAGTTGCACCACGTACACGTTAATTTTTAAAATTAACAAGACTTACGCAAGGTTTAAAAAAATCAGCCATAAGTCTTCGGTGTAGATACAAAAGGCGCATGAATGCGCCTTTTGTTTTTATGCTAAAATAATTACCCTCACCCCAACCCTCTCCCAAAGGGAGAGGGGGTAATTCTATTTGCTACGGTTATTATTATGAATTCTGCTGTGACTGACGCAACGCCAACCCCTGAAAAAATCAATTTACTTGGTATGACACGCTCCCAAATGGAGGAGTTTTTTGTCAGTATTGGTGAAAAAAAGTTTCGTGCAGCACAAGTGATTAAATGGATTCATCAATTGGGTGTGGATAACTTTGATGAAATGAGTAATGTTTCAAAAGCATTACGTGCCAAATTAGCCGAAGTTGCCGAGATTCGCCCACCAAAAGTGGTTTATAAAGAATTTTCTAATGATGGTACGCGTAAATGGGTGTTGGATGTCGGCAACAATAGCATGGTTGAAACCGTGTTAATTCCTGCTGATGGTGATCGCAAAACCTTGTGTGTGTCATCACAAGTTGGCTGTGCCTTAGACTGTAGTTTTTGCTCAACAGGCAAACAAGGCTTTCAGCGTGATTTAAGTTTGGCGGAAATTATTGGTCAAGTGTGGGTCGCCAACCGCTCTTATTTTGAAGAAAATCAAGATTATGATAGCCGTGAACGTGCCATTACCAATGTGGTGATGATGGGCATGGGTGAGCCTTTATTAAATTTTGATGCTGTTGTACCAGCGATGGAATTGATGTTAGACGATTATGCCTATGGCTTGTCTAAACGTCGTGTTACCTTATCAACCTCTGGTATTGTGCCAATGATTGATAAGTTATCAGAAGTGATTGATGTGTCCTTAGCGGTGTCTTTACATGCACCCAATGATGAGTTACGCAACGAATTAGTACCCATTAATAAAAAGTATCCCTTGGCAGAATTAACCGCTGCTTGTCGTCGCTTTTTAGCTAAATTTCAAGGTGAAGAAGGTGGGCGTCGCAAAATTACCATGGAATATGTGATGTTGGCAGGTGTGAACGATCAACCTGAACACGCCAAACAATTGATTAAATTGCTGAAAGATGTCCCTAGTAAAATTAATTTAATTCCGTTTAATCCATTCCCTCATGCACCATATGGTTGCACGCCACGTCAAGAAATTCTGTCTTTTCAACGCACATTAACCGAAGCGGGGTTTATTTGTACCATTCGGACTACCCGTGGCGATGATATTGATGCGGCTTGTGGACAATTAGTGGGGAAAGTTCAAGACCGTACACGTCGAGCAGAGCGTTGGCAACAAAAAACGCGAGCAGGTGAGATTATTCGGACACAATCATGATCAAGTTTAGTTTTACATTAATGATGATTGCCCTGTTATCTGCTTGTGCAGTCCAAGAGTTTGAAGGTGAACGTAAAGCAAATCCAACAGCGGCTGCTAGAGCGCGTGTGGCCATTGCTGCGGAATATATTCAAAAAAACCAACTAGAGCTGGCACAACAGCATCTACAACGCGCCATTGAACAAGACCCTAAGTTGCCAGAAGCCTATAATGTGATGGGGGTGCTGCTAGAAAAAGATGATAATTTTAAAGAGTCTGAGCAAAATTATCGTAAGGCATTAAGTTTAAAAGCAGAATATCCACAGGCTCGTCATAATTACGGGGTTTTGTTGCATAGACAAAAGCGGTATAAAGAAGCTTTAGCGCAATTTGAAATGGCGGCGAATGATTTAAGTTATGAGCGGCGAGATGTTTCGTTGGAATATGTTGCTAATATTGCTTTGCAAATGAATGATATAGTTAAAGCCAAACAACACTATCAGCGATTATTAAAAATTAATCCGTCGTTAACTACGCCTGCCTTAGTCCTAGCACAATTTGCGTATGATGATAAACAATTTGATGAAGCGGAACGTTTTTATCAGCGTTATTTGCGTAATATAGGCAAAGAAAGTCAAAGCGCACAAGGCTTGTGGTTGGGAATACGTTTGGCAAAGTTAAAAAATGATCATAATGCAATGGCAAATTATGAGTTCTTTTTAAAAAAATTATATCCACAAAGCCCTGAATATCAGGAATATATTAAGCAGTTTGGCACAGGTACTTAACGATAAGTCAGGAGTGTACAATGCAACAAGCTTCTTCCTCTATACAAGCAGCACATGACTTATCATTAGGGCAACGCCTTAAAGCGTATCGTGAGCAAAAAGGCTTGAGTGTGGAGCAAGTTGCACAACAGCTTAAAATTTTGCCACGCATGGTAGAGGATATTGAGGCCGAAAATTATCAAGCCTTGCCAGAGCCAGTCTTTGTTAAAGGTTATTTGCGTTTGTATGCCGATTTATTATCTGTACCAAGCCAAGAAATCTGTCATTTATTTGATGCGGCATACACCAAACATCATACCGAAGCACACAAAACAACACCTCAAATACTGCAAGTGTTAGAAACGAATACACACGCTAAGCCTGTTCGTTATCATCTACGTCAAAATCATAAATGGTTAACGATAGCGATTAAAGTATTATTGCTCGTATTTATTATTGGTGCCATTGTTGCTGGTTTATGGCAAAGTACGTTATTTAGGCAAAATCAAGTCGCCAATAGCATAGAGTCATCAACTCATATAGAAAATCGTACGATTGCCTTGCCTAATGTCACCACGCCTCGGCAAAGTGTCGATACACTCAATTTACGTTTTTCTGCTCAAACCAAGTTGCGTATTGCAGATGCCAATGGCCAAGAGTTAGTCAATACCACTAAGCAAGCAGGTGAGACTTTAAGCCTTCAAGGTCAATCACCTTTTGCTATTGAACTAAATCCTGCAACAGCCGTTGAGTTTCGTTTTAATAATAATGTCATTGATTTAAAGCCATATACTGTGAATGGTATGGTTAACTTTCGCTTATCGAGGTAAGAATGCACATTTCGCCCATTAAACGTCGTGTCACCCGTAAAATTCGTGTTGGTTCTGTGTATGTCGGTGGTGATGCGCCAATTAGTGTCCAAACCATGACCAATACCGATACTTGTGATGTGGCGGCTACGGTTGCACAAATTCAGCGTTGTGTCTTAGCTGGGGCAGATATAGTCAGAGTGTCTGTGCCTTCTATGGAAGCCGCAGAAGCATTTGGCTTAATTCGTCAACAAGTACAAGTGCCATTGGTTGCGGATATTCATTTTGACCATCGTATTGCCTTGGCAGTGGCCGAAAAAGGCGCGGATTGTTTGCGTATTAATCCTGGTAATATTGGGTCGGATGACAAAGTGCGTGAAGTGGTGGCTTGTGCGCGTGATAAAGGTTTGTCGATTCGGATTGGCGTGAATGCAGGCTCTTTAGAAAAAGATTTACAAAAAAAATATGGAGAGCCAACAGGCGAAGCATTGCTTGAGTCGGCAATGCGTCATATTGATATTTTAGACCGTTTAGATTTTCAAGAGTTTAAAGTCAGTGTTAAAGCCTCTAATGTATTTTTAACCTTAGATGCCTATCGTTTATTGTCAGCTCAAATTGAGCAACCTTTGCATTTAGGCGTGACCGAAGCAGGGGTGTTTAGATCGGGTACAGTTAAATCGGCCATTGCGTTGGGTGGTTTGTTATTAGATGGGATTGGCGACACGATCCGTATTTCTTTAGCGGCTGAACCCGAAGATGAAGTTAAAGTTGGTTTTGATATTTTAAAAGCATTGGGGATTCGCTCTAATGGCATTAATTTTATTGCTTGCCCCAGTTGCTCTCGTCAAGAATTTGATGTGATTCGAGTCATGAACGCCTTAGAAGCCCGTTTAGAAGATGTGCGTATCCCCATGGATGTGTCAGTGATTGGCTGTAAAGTTAACGGGCCGGGTGAAGCTAAAGAAGCTGATATTGGTGTGGTGGGTGCTGCGCCAAAGAGTTTGGTGTATCGTAATGGTGAAAAAAGTCATTTGATTCCGACAGATAATTTAGTCGATGAAATCGAAGCGATGGTCAGAGCCAAAGTGGCTGCTGAGCAAGAAAAACAAGCAAAGATTATTGTTAAGGGATAATAGTTTTAAACCTCTAGCATCACTTGCAAGGATGCAGGTGATAGTCACATCTAATACGATTTAATCCACAAAACCCCCCTTTTGACATCAAACGTCAATCTTTTTGTCATTTTTTACATAAACAATCAGCAAGTTAATAATTTCTAGACTAGTCTTTATTACCGTCAATGTAACCCCTGCTCGCGTAGAGGCTAAATATCATCATATTGCCAGTTTGAGCAATAATCCGACTGCTGATTCAGTGATATTGTCAGGTAGAGCAAAAACAGTGGTGGTCAATAATGGCTCAACCAAATTAACAGTAAGCTAATTTGCTTTATTTTGGTGCATTTTTGGAGTGATTGTTATTTTTTGGTGCAATATGTTGCATTAAATAGCTAAGAAGTGCGCCAAAATGTACCTTTTTGATGGCATAAAAATTGCTATTTTAAATACCGAAACTTGGCAGTTGTAGAGTGTAGAACTAGGTATAACGTTAAAGTGTGTATGTAAATCGCATCTTGTGACTTGAGCCTAGCTAAGATTCTGTTAAACTGCCCGAGCTTTTTAGGAATTATTTTCGAGCCAGTTTTTGAGTATTGTTCACAGTACTATAAAACCTCGTTTTGTCATCGTTGACTGTCGATAACATTAGTTAAATAACTAATTACTTATTGCTAAAACGTTGGACGTTTAGTCCTCTATTTTAGGACTTACGCGGTTATCGCTTATTTGCTTACTAAAAATCGGTTTTAACGATTTTTAGTAAGCAAAACGCGCTAATTTCGAAGAAATGCGCAAGTCCTCTATAATTTGCTATTTTGGGAGCTGCTATAAATGGCCAATAAAGCCTTAGAACTCATTAAAGAAAATCAAGCTAAATGGGTTGACTTACGCTTTACCGATATTCGTGGTAAAGAGCAACACGTTTCTTTCCCAGCTTACACAGTTGATGAAGAAACTTTTGAAAAAGGAAAAATGTTTGACGGTTCTTCGATTGCTGGTTGGAAAGGCATCGAAGCTTCTGACATGATTTTGATGCCAGATGCAGAAACTGCATTCATGGATCCATTCTTTGATGAGCCAACTGTTGTTATTTCTTGTGACATCATTGAGCCAAGCACTATGCAAGGTTATGAGCGTGACCCACGTTCTATCGCTCGTCGTGCTGAAGCTTACTTAAAAGCAACAGGTATTGCTGATACTGCTTATTTTGGTCCAGAGCCAGAATTCTTTGTATTTGACGAAGTAAAATGGGACATCGACATGAGCGGTGCTCGCCATACCATTTATGCTGAAGAAGCTGCTTGGTCAACCAACAAAGACTATGAAGGTGGTAACACAGGTCACCGTCCACGCGTAAAAGGCGGTTACTTCCCAGTTCCTCCAATTGACTCTGCTCAAGATTTACGTGTTGCTATGTGTAACGCGATTGAGTCTATGTTAGGCGAAGGCAAAATCGAAGTACAACACCACGAAGTGGCTTCTTGCCAAAGCGAAATCGGTGTTGCATTTAACACCTTAGTACGTAAAGCTGACGAAGTACAAGTATTAAAATATGCTGTACACAACGTTGCTCACGCTTTCGGCAAAACAGCAACCTTTATGCCAAAGCCATTAGTTGGTGACAACGGTTCTGGTATGCACGTACACCAATCTTTAAGCAAAGATGGTAAAAACTTATTCTCTGGCGACCAATACGGTGGCTTGTCTGAATTAGCTTTATATTACATTGGTGGTATCATCAAACACGCTCGTGCTTTGAATGCGATTACTAACCCATTAACTAACTCCTACAAGCGTTTGGTTCCTCACTACGAAGCACCAATCAAGTTAGCTTACTCTGCACGTAACCGCTCTGCTTCTATCCGTATTCCATACGTAAGCAGTCCAAAAGCTGTTCGTATCGAAACTCGCTTCCCAGATCCAGGTGCAAACCCATACTTATGTTTTGCTGCTTTGATGATGGCTGGTTTAGACGGTATTCAAAACAAAATCCATCCTGGTGATGCAGCAGACAAAAACTTGTATGACTTACCACCAGAAGAAGATGCATTAATCCCAACTGTGGCAGAAAGTTTAGAACAAGCTTTAGACTCCTTAAAAGCTGACCATGAATTCTTATTAAAAGGTGGCGTGTTCACTAAAGAATTCCTCGATGCTTTCATTGAGTTGAAAACAGAAGAAGTTCGTCGCTTGAACACAACAGTTCATCCCATTGAGTTCGATATGTACTACAGCGTGTAATCACTGTTTTACATAAAGCGTCACGCTTTGACAAAAAGGCTCATGTATATGAGCCTTTTTGCTTTTATACTTTAAGGAAATTGATTTTTGTAGGAGAGAGTCAAATGCGTTTAGTGGTGTTATGCTGTTTGTTATCTGCCAATCTGGCTCAGGCCGAAATTTATAAAACCTATGATAAAAATGGCAATGTGATATTTTCTGACGTGCCGAGTGCTGATGCGCAACAGTTAGAAGCAAAACCGATTGCCACAGTCCCAGCTTTGCCCCGAAGTGTCATTGACGAAAAAACGAAACCTAAGAAAGATAACAAAAAGTCCTTACCCACTTCCTATAAAATGACTATCAATGGCTTGGCGTCTGAAACGATATTACAAAAAGAGCAAGAGCCTTTTAATTTAGGCATACAATTTGAGCCAGCATTAGCTAAAGAACATACTCTGCAAGTATTTTTAGACGGCCAAGATATGGGCAAAAATAATTTATCACCTCAAATCAGTCCAAGTTCTTTAGAGCGCGGTCAACATCGCTTGGAGTTTAAGGTGTTGGACGCCAAACAAAATATTATGCAAACTCAGGCTATAGATTTTTTTATTCAACACCCCATGTTTCACGGCTCAAAGAAATAGTGGCAATTAACGTAAATCTTGTTATCTTTGAGGTAAATTAAGATAACAAGATAATTCATCATGTCCCAAATCGAACAACTACTCTCAAGACAATTTCAACAAGCAACTGAGGCTTTTACCAAAGCAAATC